>JADHVN010000062.1 GCA_016783995.1 Actinomycetota bacterium | reverse complement strand
ATATATTGCTTTGCCTGATACATAAAGGCTTCCAGACGGGTCTCGGTTGTTCCCTGCTCCAGCCCATCGAAGGCAAGATTCAGCCAGGGTATCTTATACTCTTCCCTAATTCTCTTTGAGATTGCATTAACAATATTCCCGGGAATACAGGTAAAGGGAAATACATTTATAATCCCATCAGCACCATTTTTAATCCAGTATACCGACTTTCCAATACTCAGAGCTGCCTCTCCGAACCACTTGATTATGTAAGGTTCGGCATTGTCCCAGATATCATAAATGCCGGCTTCTTTATCTTCTCTCAAGAAACCTTTTAGCGGTTTTTCCATTTTGTGATGGGAATTTTCCAGTAATTTATTAATAATCCTATTTGAGATATAAAACCCTGTTCCTCTTATAAAATCACCGGTAAGTTCAGCCAGTTCCCGGCAACCAATTCTATTTCCGCTTTTGTTACCATTAATACTAAATGATTTTATAATCTTATAATAAATATCAGTCTGTTTGGTTATAATATCTATTTTTCTGGTAGCAGTAGTATGATACGGCCACTCTCCAAATGAAGGGATCTCCACCTCTCCGCCCTGTGCTTCAACTCTCTTTATAATCTCATTATTGCTATAAGGATGATTCCTGACAAATATTTCACCCACTATGCCTACCCGTGGTTTATCTGTTTTTTTAATTGGTATATTCTCAAAATCTCTTCTGGCATCTCTTAAAATACTGACCATCCTGTCCAGCGTTTTAGACATAGGATCATTTTCTACAGACTGGCATACATCTTCTATATATTTTTCATAAACTTTATTTGTTTTTCCTTTTTCTATCTCATAAGGCCTTGTTTGCCGGAGCATTTTATTCAGGTAGTCTACAGTAAAAATACCACACATTGCTTTCATAAGCAGTATGAATCCCTTTAACCCCTGCATATCATACTCCCTGTAAAACTGGTTGCCTTCCGGAGCACCAGGCGCAATAATGGGCACATCTTCGTACCCCAACTCCTTAATTATTATTTTTTGCATCTTGTTATACTGCCCAAACCGGCAGGGCCCATATGTCTGGGGCATGAGGAAAGCCACTTTTTTTGGATCGTTATGTTCCAGTGTCTTTATAATATCTCCTGTGGTTATAATAAATGGATAACATTCGCTTCCAAGTGTATGTTTTCTCCCCAATTCAAGTGTCTCATCATCCGAATACAACATCTCAGCATCAATTCCTTCAGACCTGAAGGCAGATCTTAGAACAACAGCGCCGTCGCCCATATAGGGAATATATATCACCCTTCCCTGGCTTTTCTTAAAAACAGCGTCTTTACCCTTGCTTTTTGATTGAACAGGTAAAGGAGCTTTCTTATTTCTTACATTCATCAGGGAATCTATAAATGCTTCGCATCTGGTTATCACTCCAGCTCCTGCAGAATGCTCGTCTACCTCCAGTTTTAAAAATGGTCTGTCCATTTCCCTCTCAAAATACTGGAGTATGAAAGAATCAGGTCCGCAGCCAAAATTAGTAATATAAACCGGGTAAAGCCTTCTGTCTTTATTAATTATCTTAGCCGCGCTCATAATTCTATCCCCGAATTCCCAGTACAGGTTTGGCCATTCTTTTGAAAGATCAATAGAGTCCACAGAAAGGTAATCAAGGGGAATTACTTTAAAGCCAAGTTCCCTTAGTTTTCTGGGAACATCCATGCTGATTGCCCTGTCGCAACTATTATATGATCTGCCGGTTACAACAATTGCAATCTCGTCATCTTTCAGGCTGCCAAGCACCTCTTCACCTCTTTTTTTAACAGATGAGCAAAATTTATTCTGGGCAAGATAAGCCTGCCTTATGGCTTTTTTTATTGACATTCTGTCTTTTCCAAGTTCTTTACCCAATCTGGTCAACTGTTTTTCTTTTATATATTCTCCAAAACTGAAATTAAAAATAGGAGCAAGTATCTTAACTTCTCCTGTATCTATGGCAGATTTCACAATTGACCAGGTCCCCTGGATAAAAGGACAGGGATAACTTCCAGTCCTGTCCCCTTTAATATTTTTTTCTTTGGTAGGCATATCCCTGGTAGTGGGTAAGAATAAGTAATCAACTCCCTTCTCCAGTAGATTCTGCACATGTCCAAGAGTAGTCTTCATTGGGAAACAGGTTTCAGCTACAGAGCACTGGAGCCCATCGTTGATTATCTTTTTATTGGTCTTATCTGACAGGATAAAATCAAAACCCAGCTCTGAAAAGAATGCATTCCAGAAAGGATAGAATTCATGGGTAAGCATAGAATAGGGAATACCAATTTTTTTTGCTCCTTTATTGTCTTTAGGTTCGTAGGAATTCAAAAGGAAGTTTTCGCGTTCAGCAAAATAATCCGGAATATCACTACTTTTTGATTCTCCCTTTTCATACTTTTCACATCTGCCGCCATAAAATAATGAAGGCTGCCCTTTAATAGAAATCTTTTTTATCTCACACCTGTTCGGGCAACCCTTGCATTCAAAAGAACTATGGGAGTAACTTACTTTAGATATATTTTCAAATCCTCTGAATTTTGTCTTTTTATGGGAATTTTCAAGCACTTTAATTGCTGCCCCTATTGCTCCAGTTACTTCATGATTTTCAGGTACGATTATTTCTTTGCCCAGATAATTTTCAAAAGCAGCTATAACTGACCTGTTGAATGCAACTGCACCCTGGAAGAAAATCTTTTTACCTATTTTTTTCCTCCCAACTACCCGGTTTATATAATTCATGGTAATAGAATAAGCAAGACCGGCCAGGATATCTTCAATGCTGGCGCCCTTTTGATAATGGGAATAAACATTGGTTTCCATAAAAACAGTACAGCGCTCTCCCAGATTTATAGGACTCTCTGCTTTAAGCGCTATATCTCCAAAATCCTCAATTTTTATATCAAACCTTTCGGCCTGCTCTTCCAGAAAGGAACCGGTACCGGCAGCGCAAACTTTATTCATCTCAAAATCAACCACCACACCATTTTCCAGTGATATAAATTTTGAATCCTGGCCGCCAATTTCAAAGATAGTATCAACCAGGCTGTCAATATCAGCCGCCGCCGTGGCCTGAGCAGTTATTTCATTTATTACCATATCCGCACCTACAAAATCCCCTATTAAATACCTTCCGGAACCTGTGGTACCCACACCTTTAACATTGATTCTATCCCCAACTTTACTGCCAATAATCTCAATTCCCTTTCTTACCGCTTCTATTGGCCTTCCTGCTGTCCGCAGGTAACATTTTTCAATAAGTTTTTTGTTTTCATCTATAGCCACAACGTTAGTGCTTATTGAACCGACATCTATACCAATATAGGCGTCGACTTTCTTATTGCCAAAACTATATTTAAGAGTTTTTTTAGAAGGCAGTTTGGATTTAGTCAGAGCCAGAGGAGCAAATGTTTCTCTCTTATATTTAAAATTTATA
This sequence comes from Actinomycetota bacterium, assembly GCA_016783995.1. The sequence continues at coordinate 4,519 of JADHVN010000062.1, read as the reverse complement.
AGATATTCATCTAATTTATCTGCTAATCCGGAAATATTTAAATTCTCTCCCATTACCTTTGAGTTTAAACTTAATGCAGCCCCAATAGCCCCTATGGATGCCCTGTGCTCTGGGATTAATACTTTTTCCCCCAACGTATCTTCAAAGGCCTTGATCATGGCTTCGTTAAAAGATACCCCGCCACAGAAAATTATGGGGGGTACAAATTTTTTACCCTTTACAATCCCCGATTTAAAACTCTTGGCCATTGCGTAACATAAACCAAGAATAATATTCTCATCACTTGCTGCTTCCTGCTGGAGATGTATCATATCTGTTTTTGCAAACACGCTGCATCTGCCGGCAATGGTTGAGGGATTTTTAGACTTTAATGCTAACCTGGCAAATTCTTCTATGGTCAGTCCAAATCTTGAAGCCTGCTGATCAAGAAATGAGCCCGTGCCTGCTGCACATAACTCATTCATTGCATAATCACCATAGGCAAGATCAATGAATTTGGAATCCTGGCCGCCAATTTCTATAACAGTTTTTGTATCCCGGTATAAAAATTTTACAGCACTGATTATGGCTTCTATTTCATTAATAAAATTAAGACCAAGCAAAGATGCAATTTCTTTGCCTCCCGAACCGGTAAAACAAATACCGGTTATTCTATCTTTATAAGCGCCTTTATGTATTGATTCAATATCTTTTTTCACTGATTTTATAGGTTCCCCAAAGTGTCTTGTATATGGCAGGATTTCCACTATTTCTTTTTTTTCATTTATGATTGCCCTGTTGACACTAATTGACCCTATATCATACCCAACATATAAACTCTTTTCTGGCACAACTTCTCCCTCTAAACTTTTTTACAGATTTTTACAGATTAAAAAAATTTAAAATAATTTAATAATGCTTACTATTCTTACTATTAATATTATATCCTTAATTAGCTATATTAGTCGATTGTGATATTAGTCGATTCAATATGCTAACACATTAATTATATACGTCAATAAACCCATTTTAGTTTCATTTTTGTTTATTGGCTTATAATGCTAGTTAAAAAACATTCTTTTCATAATTCTCTTTTATTTAATTGGTTATTGCAAATCACGAACTTTTTCTACAATATTAATATTCGATATGTTAGAATTATTTATAAATGTGATAAAAAAACAATGATAAAATCAAACTACTTAAAAATTTTAATAATTTTTATTTTACTTATATTTATAATCCCTTTTATTTCTTCCTGCGACGAGGCGCTAATTGATATCTTTACCCAGATAAATTCTGATTATTCCGGCACCAGAACTATTGATATAGCAGTTAAAACGGAGTACCTGCAGAAGGGTGAGGTGATTTTGGGTCAGAATCAATCCCTTTTTGACAAGATATTTGAAAACCTCCCGGAAGGAGAATACAAAACTTATGAAGAAGAAGACTATACCCACTTCAGTTCCACTATAAATTTTGAAGACATAAACTTTCTCCAGCATATTTCCATAGATAATTTCTCTGAAACTCCTCCTGAAAGATTCTATGCCAAACTGGAAAAAGTTGATTACTTCTTTCATAGAGAATATTTCTTTGAAGATTATATAGATATGAAAATAGATGAGACACTCCTTGCCTCTTCAGATATAAATTCTGACTACAACCGGATTAATGATCTGGCTAAAGCAGACAGTAATATTTTAAATATAACCTATCGGGTAAAATTTCCGGTAAAAATAACCATCAACAATGCAGACATAATCGGGGATAATAACATTGCCATATGGAATATAAAATATGGTGATGAGAAAAAAATATATATAGAAGGTAAAAAAACAAAACTGCTGACCTATTTTTTAATTGTAATTTTATGTTTTATTGGCTTATTTATAATTTTTATAATTTTTATGTTAGTCTTTAGCTCAAGGAGAAATAAAAAACCACCTCCTACCAGAAAACCGCTTTATACCTATGACAATTATTTTAAAAGAGACAGATATTTTAATACTGATGATGAGTAAAACTGGAAGGATTAGAAAGACCGGTAAAAAATGAGTGGCAATACTTTCAGGTTATCTACACCGCTAACAGAAGAAAAAATTAAAAAATTAAAAGCCGGGGATATCATTTATTTAAGTGGTACTATATTCGGAGCCAGGGATGCAGCTCATAAGAGAATTGTTGATGCTATCAGGTACCATAAAAAATTGCCCCTTGATTTAAAAAATAAGACTGTATTTTATGTAGGTCCCTCACCAACCCCTCCCGGCAAAAAGAGCGGAAGTATTGGTCCCACCACCAGCGCCAGAATGGATAATTTAACCGAACCACTGCTTAAGGCAGGACTTAAAGCAATGATAGGAAAAGGCAGGAGAAGTGATAAGATAAAGGAACTTCTAAAAAAATATAAATCTGTCTATCTTGTATCAGTAGGAGGCATTTCCGCCTATCTTTCTACAAAAGTAAAAGATATTAAAATCATTGCATATAGTGATTTAGAGGCAGAAGCAGTACATGAAATAGTAGTAGAAGATTTGCCTCTGTTTGTAGCTTATGACATTTATGGCGGCGATATTTTTGAGTCAGCCCTTCTTGTGGAATGACAGCCCATAAAAACTGCCAGCGGGAAGGAAGCCATATGACAGGGAGCATACTCTATATTGCAGGCTAGCGCAGTTGTTTTTCCGCCCAGACCCTGTGGTCCTATTCCAGTCTCATTTATTGCGCCCAGTATTTTCTTTTCTAACTGCCTGTATCTTTTATCCGGATTCCTAATCTCTAGATTTCTAAAGCTGGCTGTCCTTGCAAGTTTGACCACTTCTGAAGACGTCCCGCCAACTCCAATACCAACAATTACCGGCGGGCAGCATTTAGTAACATTCTTTTTTACCACATCCAAAACCAGGTCAATTATTTCACCTTCTCCGGTTGATGGATTCAGCATATAAAAATAGGAACAATTTTCACTACCTCCTCCTTTTAAATATATTTTTATATGAAGACCAGGACTGGAAGTAAAACTGGTACTAATGATTGCAGGGGTGTTACCTGAAGTGTTTTTTCTCTCATATAACGGATCAGAAACTATTGATTTTCTAAGATAATTACTGATATAAATATCTGCTACTGCCTGGTTCAATAAGCTATTTAAGCTGCCGCTGTTCTCAATGCAGATATCAGGACCAATATCAAGATCAATATAAACCAGGCCACAATCCTGACATAAGGGGAGTTTTTGTTTTTTTGCAATTTTTGCATTTTCTAAAGTAAGTTCAAGGATTTTTTTGGCTCTCTTACTAATCTCTTTCTTAGCAGCGCTCTTAACAGCCTCTATAACATCACAAGGAAGATTAAAACTTGCTTCAATCAGAAGCCTTTTCGCTTCATTTATTATTGTTGTAGTTTTTATATTTCTCATCTTTTCCAGGACAATCCGGATTTATACATAAATCCCAGGGTTTTCTCCCTTTATTTATAATTTTAACTATAGGATATCCACAATGCTTACACTCTTCTCTTATCGTAACCAAAAGACCCTTCTGTGGAAGTGAAAATGTAGTTCTGCACCCGGGATAAGCATTGCATCCTATAAATCTTTTCCTTGTTTTTCTTGCGGTTCTGACAATTAAATCCCCATTACAATTTTCACCCGGACATTTACCTACTACCAGATCTTCTCTGATTCCTTTTTTTATCTCCTGTGATATCTCCTCCTTTTCATTTTGAAGAACAGTCATTACTTCACTTAACATCTTTCTTGACCTATCCACAACATCCTCTTTAGTCTCATCCCCGTTTACAATACCATCCATATACATTTCCAGCTCTGAAGTCATATCCGGGGATGATATCTTTTCAGCATGTTTTTTTAACATCTTGACTACTGCAATAGCTTTTTCAGAAGGCTGGAGAGGATTTCCACTTACATATCCTCGCAGGATTAAGTTTTGTATAATTGTATGGCGGGTTGCCTTTGTACCCAGACCAAGTTCTTCCATTTTTTCAACCAGCCTTCCCTGGGTATACCTTACAGGTGGTTTGGTTTCTTTATCCAGCAATTCTTTACCGGTGACAGTTATTATTTGTTCTTCTTTAAGCCGGGGAATAAAAACATCTTTATGCTTATAGTACGGATAAAACTTTATCCAGCTTTCATCTATAATGTTGGAGCCGTTAGCAATAAATGGCTCTCCATTTATATCAATAGTTGCAATTACAATTTTAATTTTTGCTGCAGGAAGCAGGGTGCATATAAATCTTCTTACAATCAGATCATACAGCTTCCACTCATCACTGCTCAAGTTAGCTTTTTGCACAACTGATGTAGGATGAATTGGCGGATGATCTGTTGATCTTCTTTTGCCCCGGCTTGCTACTATCTTCTTCTGCGCAAGGACAGCTTCAGACATCCGGGAATATTCACCGGAACTACCAAGCATTCTTACAATCTCTTTTACATCTATCGAGGAAGAGTAAACCGTGTTATCAGTCCGGGGATAACTTATATAACCGTTCATATACAGGTTTTCAGCAATAT
>JADHVN010000061.1 GCA_016783995.1 Actinomycetota bacterium | reverse complement strand
AAAAGTAATAAAAATTATTAAGGAAGCATTACATAAGGAAGTGTTTGACTACAAAATAATGATTCTTCCTGATCACCCTACTCCTGTCTCACTTCGGACTCATACTGATGAACCTGTGCCTTTTTTAATTTATACAAGTAATAATATAAAATATAATCCGTCACAGAAATACTATGAATCCGCAGCAGAAAAGACAGGGCTCTATTTTGACAGGGGCTGCAAGCTAACTGATTATTTTTTTAGTAAGAAATAATAGAATAGGAAATTTAAAATAATTAGACAAATATCCTGTAATGTGCTAATCTTTTTCTTTCAATAGTTGGAAATTATAAAATTGGTTGAAATAGTTAATTACAAGTAAGCTAATTTGACAATTAAATATAGAATAAAACCAGTGATCAGGAGTAGTAAGCACTAAGCAGCATACAGAGAGCCGCTGATGGTGAGAATGCGGCTGCAAGGCTGGTGACTGAATGGGCCTGTGAGGTGGCTGGCTAAAATCTAATTGGTTGACTGTTGGAGAGTAAGGCAGCTCGGATTCCTCCGTTATCAGAGGATAGGATATTGTAAAGTATCTAAAAATAATGAGAGCATAGAATATTTATTAATTATTCTATGAAGTAGAGTGGCAACGCGGGATTAACCTCTCGTCTCTACAAATAGTAGAGATTTTGAGAGGTTTTTTTATTTCTAGGAGGTTTTATAAGTTTTAAAGGCATAAAATTGCATTTTTTATATTATCAAATAAAAAGGGAAGGCAGGGTGATTAGGTTGATACCATTATTATGGTAATTATTTCAAATATATGTTCTGTTAGTATGCTGTTTGTAATTATATCTAAAGAGCTGGCTAATATCGCATTAGCGGGAGAGTATTAATTATAATTATTTAAACAGGTATTATTGGAATAACTATATTACTAACGGGAAATTGTGTTTAGATTTTGATTAGATTTAAATTATTAAAAGATACTTAAAGAGATTTAGAAAGGAGAATAAAATGGACAAAAGAACGAAATTTATACTTGATGAAGAGGAAATACCAGAAAGTTGGTATAATATCCAGGCAGATTTGCCTGAGCCTCTTCCGCCGGTTTTACACCCAGCTACGGCAAAACCAATAACCCCAGATGATCTGGCTCCATTATTTCCTATGGAACTTATTAAGCAGGAAGTAAGTACTGAGCGCTGGATTGAGATTCCTGAAGAGGTAAGAGATATTTACAGGTTATGGAGACCTACTACATTATTTCGAGCGCATAGGCTGGAGAAGGTTTTGGATACACCAGCTAAGATTTTTTACAAATATGAAGGGTCAAGCCCACCTGGCAGCCATAAACCTAATACTGCTGTAGCGCAAGCCTACTATAATATGAAGGAAGGTATCAAGCGTATAACTACAGAAACTGGAGCGGGACAATGGGGAAGTGCGCTATCTTTTGGAGGTGCTTGTTTTGGTATAGAAATTAAAGTTTACATGGTATCAATTAGTTATTACCAGAAACCGTACAGGCGTGTAATGATGGAAGTATGGGGTGCAAAATGTATCCCTAGTCCAAGCAAGGATACAAAGGCAGGACGAGATATGCTAGCAGAAGACCCTGATTGTCCCGGCAGCCTGGGCCTTGCCATCAGTGAGGCTGTAGAAGAAGCAGTTTCTCGTGATGATACTCATTATTCATTAGGTAGTGTACTTAATCATGTTCTATTGCATCAGACTGTAAATGGCCTGGAAACGAAAAAATTAATGGAGAAGGCAGATGTCTACCCGGATATTATTGTAGGTTGTATTGGCGGAGGTTCAAATTTTGCAGGGCTTTTCCTACCTTTTGTAAAGGATAAAATTGATGGGACGAAGCCAGACTTGCGTATAATCAATGTAGAGCCTATGTCTGCTCCAACTTTAACTAAAGGTCCTTATGCATATGATTTTGGTGATAAGGCAGGGCTAACACCGCTAATGAAGATGTTTACCTTAGGGCATGATTTTATTCCACCTCCAATTCATGCTGGAGGCCTTCGCTATCATGGAATGGCACCTATTATCTGCCATTTAGCTAATCTTGGTCTTGTTGAAGCAAGAGCTGTACACCAGCTGGGAACTTTTGAAGCTGGGATAACTTTTGCTCGAAGTGAAGGTATTATAAGCGCGCCTGAAACGGATCATGCTATAAGGGCTGGTATTGATGAGGCTTTAAAGTGTAAAGAAACAGGAGAATCAAAAACTATTCTTATAGCTCATAGTGGACATGGACATGTTGATATGGCTGCTTATGATGCATATCTGGAAGGTAAACTAAAAGATTATGAGTATCCTGAGGAAAAAATCAAAGAAGCTTTAAAAAAGCTGCCAAAGGTTTAGACAGCTAGTAGATTTAAGTTGCGTATTATTTATGGTTATAAAGAACTGCCAAGAAAACCCCGATGCTTGCGCTGGGGATGAATTGGCAAAAAACCACTTGAGATTCAATGAATGTTTTAGTAAACTATATAATAGTTGACTGCTCTGGTCTAATTACCAAAAAAGTCCCACCGTAGGGCATACGGGAAGTAACGCTTGTGGAGATATGAGTAGCCATTAGGCACTCAGCCCAAGAAAAAGAATGTTTAGATAACTAAGCAGAAGCCACAGGGCTTACCCTGTGGAGCGTCACGTTGATGTTTTGTTAATATATTTGTAAGAGGAGGATTTTAAGTAAATAATAAGGGATTTAAAATAATTTCCTTCTGAACAATCCTCCTCTTAACATAAAAATTAATCCGAATTTGGAAAATGATGTCAAAAAAATATTTGAAAGTTATACTTAATTAACTGCTATTTGAGGTAAAATAACGGTAAGATATAGAATTGGTGCTGCCATTTAAAAAAATACTTGATTTTTTTTTAATTAATATATATCATCTTACTACATAGTTGAATTAAAAATTAAAAAAGGCAAAAGTATACTTCATATTTATAATCAAAAGCTCTTAAAAAATGTTGATGTCTAAGCACATTCAATTTTAACAAAGGTTTGTTTAGGAATTGATTTATCCATACTACTTAAAATAAATCCCTAATATTTTTTAAAAGTGTATATTAGTATATTAATTTGAAAATACTTATTTTGTCTGGAATTTTTTTAGCTATAAATTCAGAATTTTTAAAAGGAGAGGTAATTGATAGAAAAAATAAAAGAAATTAACAAGAAAGATTTAGAAAAAAAAATAGTAGCAGATTTGAAAGAGATTGCTAAGCAATTAGATATTTCTATAGTGTCTGGTTTAAAGAAGGAAGAATTGATAAATAAGATTTTGGAGAAGACATCTAAAGAAGAAGCTGAAAAATCTCAAGCCGCAGCTGTTGAGACAGTCAAGGAGGAAATAGTAGAGGAGAAAGAGAGAGTTACTTATAAAAGGAAGGGGTTTTCTGGCGAACCTGAAGTATATGAAGAAAAGATGAAAGGAATCCTTGACATACTGGCTGAAGGATATGGATTCTTAAGATCGAATGGATATCTACAGGGTCCCAATGATATTTATGTATCCCAGTCTCAGATTAGAAGGTTCCGCTTAAAACAGGGTGATGAGGTTTACGGACAGGTTAGGCCGCCAAAGGATAAAGAAAAGTATAATGCACTTTTAAGAATCGAGAAGGTAAATGGTAGTGACCCGGAATTTATAAGAAAAAGAATACCATTCGAGAGTCTAACTCCTATTTATCCTATTAATAGGTTAAGGCTTGAAACTACTAATTCTAGTAATATTACTTCACGGATTATTGATCTGATATCTCCAATTGGGAAAGGACAGAGAGGGCTTATAGTATCTCCTCCTAAGGCAGGTAAAACAACAATAATGAAAGATATTGCTAATAGTGTTTCAGTTAATAATCCTGAAGTTAGTATTATGGTTTTACTTGTTGACGAGAGACCTGAAGAAGTAACAGATATGGAGCGTTCCATAAAAGGCGAAGTAATAAGTTCTACATTTGACCAGCCTTCAGAAAATCATATACAGGTTTCAGAATTAGTTATGCAGAGAGCTAAAAGGCTGGTTGAGCATGGAAAAGACATACTTATACTTCTTGATAGTATAACACGCCTTGCAAGAGCTTATAATTTATCTATTCCTGCAAGCGGCAGAGTCCTGTCAGGCGGGGTGGATTCTACAGCACTGTTTCCCCCAAAAAGATTTTTTGGTGCTGCTAGAAATATTGAAGGCGGAGGTAGTCTTACAATACTTGCTACAGCATTAATTGAGACTGGAAGCAGAATGGATGAGGTGATTTTTGAAGAGTTTAAAGGTACTGGAAATATGGAAATTAATCTGGATAGAAAATTAGCAGATAAAAGAATTTTTCCAGCAATAGATATCACAAGGTCTGGAACCAGAAAAGAAGAGCTCTTAATGGATGAAGAAGAAGCCAAGTTAGTATGGAAGCTCAGAAGAATTATACATGATAAGGAGCCAGAGCCAGCTATAGAACAGTTAATTGATTATATAAGGAAAACTAAAACCAACGAGGACTTTCTTAATGCTATTAAAGCAAGCTTCAAGCAAAATAAGGCAACTATAAATTCCAGGGTTTAGTATTTGATAGAACCATTATTTACCGATTATCATATTTATGATAATATATCTCACTTGAAATAAAAAACTATATAAATATAAAGTAAAATGGAGTTTGGAAATTATGAAAGAAGGTATACATCCGGATTATTATGATTGCACAGTTACATGTTCTTGTGGAAATAGTTTTAAGACAAAATCGACTAAAAAAGAATTAAAAGTGGAAATATGCTCAAACTGTCATCCTTTTTATACCGGGAAACAAAAATTAATAGACTCAGGTGGAAGAGTTGATAGATTTCAAAAGAGATTAAGCAAGAAAAAAAAGTAGCAAAGAGAGTCTATTATGAAAATTAAGTACGATAATACTCCAAAGGCAAGTGGTTTTAATGCCTGAAAAATCAAGTGAAAACCAGTTTGGCGGGCAGGCAGTTATTGAAGGTGTAATGATGAGAGGCAGAAGATTCTGGGCTCTTGCTGTTCGAAAACCTGACAAAAGTATATCAACCAGATTATTTAAAGATATCTCATTAACTAAAAAATACAGGGTACTGGGTTTTGTATTTATCAGGGGAATAACTGCTCTTATTGAGAATTTATCTCTTGGTTTTAAAGCATTGGGATATTCTGTGAATGAAGCTACAGGAGAAGAGATAAAGTTTTCAAAAAAGGAAATGGCAATTTCCATATCAATAGCTGCAGTGTTTGCAGTTGGGGTCTTTTTTGTTCTTCCCACTGTAATTGGCAGGAGTTTTAGCAGTTTTTTCCCAAATTCTATTGTCTATAATATTATTGAAGGTTTAATCAGGATTGGAATTTTTTTATTATATATAGGGATAATATCCCTACTAAAAGATGTTAAAAGGCTTTTTCAGTATCATGGAGCTGAGCATAAAACCATTCAGGCATATGAAAATGGTGAAGAGTTAATACCAGAAAATGTTAAGAAATATAGCAGATTACATGTAAGGTGCGGAACGAGCTTTCTTCTGATTGTGATGGTTGTAGCTATTATTGTTTTTGCCCTGCTTGGCAGGCCCCCAATTTTATTGAGGCTGCTTTATAGAATAATTTTAATACCTGTTATAGCAGGAATATCTTACGAATTGATAAAGCTTGCTGGTAAATTTAGTAAATATAAGATTGTAAACATAATATTTTATCCAGGCCTGCTTCTACAAAAAATAACAACCAGGGAACCTGATGAGTTTCAGATGGAGGTTGCAATCAGTTCTCTTAAAAAGGTAATAGATGCAGAAGCTGGTGCTGACCAAAAAATAAAGACAGATAAAAATATAGAAACTGTAGAAAAAACAGAGGCAGGAAAAGGGCCCAAAAGATAAATTAAAATCAAAAGTAAGTTAAAGAAAAGAAGTATAAGCAGGTATTACCATGTCAGAATTACTCCCAAAATTAAAACAATATGAAGATAATTATGAAAAATTGGTGAGCAAACTTGGAGCTTTGAATGTTTCGGCTAATCCTGAAAAGATAAAAGAGTACGGTAAAAAAGTATCTGAACTGGAGGATATAGTTAATGCATCAAAAAAATACAAGGAAGTTCTTTCTTCAATTACTGAAATAATAGGAATGCTAAAAGATGAAAAAGAAGAAGAGATGAAGAAATTTTTAAATGAAGAACTAAAAAATAACAATAAAGAAAAACAAAAACTTGAAGAAGAAATAAAAATATTACTGACACCAAAAGATTTAAATGACAGAAAGAATGTAATAGTTGAAATAAGAGCAGGAGCAGGAGGAGATGAAGCAGCTCTTTTTGCAGAAGTACTATACAGGCTCTATACTAAATTTGCAGAAAGTAAGAAATGGAGGCATGTAGTATTAAGCTCTAATCCGCTTGGTATTGGTGGTTTTAAAGAAATTATATTTGGAATTGAAGGTAAAAATGTATATTCAGTAATGAAATATGAATCAGGAGTTCATAGAGTTCAGAGAGTTCCCATAACAGAATCAAGCGGTAGAATTCATACTTCTACAGCAACAGTTGCTGTACTTCCCGAGGCGGAAGAAGTTGAGGTAAAAATAGATTCTTCTGATTTAAGAATAGATGTATTCAGGTCAAGCGGTCCCGGAGGACAGTCTGTGAATACTACAGACTCTGCAGTAAGAGCAACACACCTGCCTACAGGAATGATAGTTAGCTGCCAGGATGAAAAATCACAACTGCAGAATAAAGAGAAAGCTTTAAAAATTTTAAGAGCCCGCCTTAAAGAGATAGAAGAACAGAAGCAAATAAGCAAGCAGGTTGAAAATAGAAGAATGCAAATAGGAAGCGGTGACAGGAGTGAAAGGATAAGAACATATAATTATCCACAGGGACGGGTAACTGATCACAGAATAAATCTAACCTTGTATAAGCTTGACGGGATTTTAGAAGGTGATATTGGAGAGTTAATAGATGCTTTAAAAAGTGCTGACCAGAAGAAAAAAATTGAAAAAATAGGAGTATAATTATATTTGAAAACATGGGACATACAGAAAGTTTTAAATTGGACAACTAGCTTTTTTAAAAGCAAAAATATTCTTCAGCCAAAATTATCTGCAGAGCTTCTACTGGCTTCAGTTTTAAAATTATCAAGGATGCAGCTATATCTGGATTATAATTACGTCTTAAATTCCAACCAATTAAAAAAATATAAAGAGTACATTAAAAAAAGATTGGAAAATATCCCTGTCCAGTATATTTTAAATGAAGCGTATTTTAGGAAAATCAAATTGTATGTAGACGGTAATGTTTTAATACCAAGACCAGAGACAGAACTTGTTGTAGAAAAAGGATTTGAATGTATAAAAGAAATCCTGGGCTCCAAAAAAAAGATAAATATTTTAGAAATTGGAACAGGAAGCGGAGCTATTGCCATAAGTATTGCTTCAGAGATCTACAATTATGATATTAGCGGTATTTCAGATTCATCATGGTATTTAATTGCAACTGATAATAATAAGGCAGCGCTGGAGATAGCAAAAAAAAATGCAGAGAGAAATCTTTCCAGTGATAAATTAAGCAATATAGATTTTATAGATTGTGATATATTTCCAGAGGAGAATAGTGATTTATTAAATAAATTTGAGGGTAAAATTGATTTGATAATTTCAAATCCTCCCTACATCAGTCAGGAAGATTATAGTAATTTACCTATTGAGGTAAAAAAGTTTGAGCCAAAATCAGCTCTTATTGCCGGAAAAACAGGGCTGGAAGTATATGAAAAAATATTTAGTAAAGTAAAACCACTTGTATCTTCTGATATGTGTTATATGGTATTTGAAACTGACCCAAGGATAAGCAGTCCATTAGAGAAAATAGCAAAGGAAAAACTAAGACCAAAGCAGGTGGAAATTAGCAAAGATTATAATTTAAGAGACAGGATTATAACTATAAGAATGCAGGGAAAAAACTAGTACCTTAGGTATATTGGCTGCAG
>JADHVN010000060.1 GCA_016783995.1 Actinomycetota bacterium | reverse complement strand
ATTTTTATTAAAAGCAAGTGTACATGCAATAGGAATATCATCATCTATTTTTTTGACTGCTTCAACTGCTGCCAGAGCTTCATGTAAATCCATTATGGTTTCAATTAAAATAAAATCTACATTATTTTTTATAAGTACATCTATCTGCTGTGAAAACAAATCTATAGCTTCACTGTATTTTATTTCGCCAGAAGGCTCTACCAGTTTTCCCAGCGGACCGATATCACCTGCTATAAACAAATCCTTGCTATCGCTACTTTCCTTTCTAAAAGTATTGATAGCTTCCCTTGCAGCAGCTACTGCGTTTGTATTTATTTTTTCTATATCCGATATTAGACCATAAGACTTAAGTTTTGCCGGATTAGAGCCAAAAGTATTTGTTTGTATAATATCTGAACCAGCCCTAAGAAAACTTAAATGCACATTTATTACATTTTTTATATCTTCTTCATTTAGATTTAATGAATCAGGATTTTCGGTGAAACCTAAATTCTGTAAAGAGGTTCCCATAGCACCATCGCAAATAAGGATTTTATTTTCAACAGCATTTAAAAAATCCTGTTTATTTTTAAAATTATTATTACTCATTTTTTTGGTTTGTTTTATTTATTTCTTCTTTGCCATCTTGTTCTCTTAAGCATCTTTTTATGCTTTTTCTTTCTCATTTTTTTCCTTCTTTTCTTAACAACTGAACCCATAACCCTCCCTTAGCATCTAATAGATTTTATAAATAAATTTATAGTTAAATAAATATAACTGCTAAATGCAATATTTCCAATACAATGTCATTAGATAGCTGAATTAGATATTATACCAGATTATCAGCTTAAAAGGCCACTAATTATAAGTTCTACTGATTCATCTTCACTTAACCCCCTGGACATTAAGGTTTGAAGCTGTTTTGAATCAACACTGCCAATGGAAGCCTCGTGAGTAATATGAGCCTTCGGATTTCTAACTTCAACAATAGGAATTGCTTTAGCAACTGCATCATCCTGAATTATTTCCTTGCAATCAACATGCCCCCTGGCATAATCCCCAGTTGCAATCATCCTGTTAAAAATATTTGCTTTTGCACTCTCTCTGACTGCTATTTTTGATGTCAGTACTCCCCTTGATCTTTCACCTACAAGATTTCCTGACTCCTTAATATTTATAGAATCATTCCCTCTACCATTAATTCTTGTAGTCATTTCCATAACACTTGCTTTCCCGCAGGTTATCTCATAATCAATATCAATAGTCCCTACTCTACCTTTTAACAGTTCAAATTCTGTCTTAAACCTCGAATTTTCTTCCAAATCAATATACGCCTTTGGAATTACTGCAATACCGCCTTCTTCATTATGAATATGCCTTTCAAAGTAAGAATATTTTGATCCCTTCCCTATTTTCACTTTTGCATCCATTATATGCTTTACATCTACAGCATTAGGGAAAACACAATGAGCAATCAGCGATATTTTTGAATTCTTCCTGATATCAACATTCATTATAATTTTCTGAATCGCTTTCTTATCAGTAACACCAAAGCAGAGATGAACTGGATTTTCTATTATGGTATTCTCTTTTAATATAAAATTAATATCCACTCCGTCTTTTATCTCTTTTGCGTCAATAACCAGTCCTGGAATAACATTTGAATCAACAACTTTATCTCTATTAATTACCAGCCTTCCAGTATTTTTATCATTAACTGCTGCATGAATGCCAGCAGCTTTTATTAACTCTTCTACACTCATATAAACCTTGCTCTTTCCATATCTTATTTCATACCTTACTCTTCCGGTATATTTTTATGATCACATGGGATACATTTCCCACCAAAATATTTACTTATCTTATTTACATTTCCATCTGCAATTATAGTTCCATGACACAATAAGAAAGCATGCTCAGCCCTTTTTAAAACTTCAAGACTATGAGTTATTAAAATAACCGTAGATCCATTTGATTTTAAAAACTTAATAGCACCAAAAATATTCTGAAGAGATGCAACATCAATACCTGAATCAGGCTCGTCTAAAATAACAAGCTCTGGTTTCATAGCAAGAATTGAAGCAAGTTCTATTTTTTTTCTTTCCCCACCACTAAGCCCTTTGTCTACAGCTCTAAACATATATTCATCTGGACTCATACCAACTTTTTCTAGAGCATCTTCAACTACATCTCTACCTTTATTTTTAATCGAAGATTTAATAAAGTTTTCAACAGTTAATCCTTCAAATCTTGCTGGCTCCTGCCATGCAAGAGTTATACCTTTTTTAGCCCTTTCGTAAATATTCATGCTCGTAAGTGACTCTCCCTTGTATGATATATCACCTGTATATTCTGTATAACCTTCAATTCCCATTACTGCAAATCCAAGCGTAGTTTTACCTGCTCCATTTGGACCAACAACTGCATAAACTAAACCTTTCTCAAATTTAACACTCAAATTATTCAATATTTGGCTTCCATTTATAGATAAACTTAAATTACTAACTTCAAGTATCCCCATATTCTCCCCCTTTAAATATAAATATTCTAGCAGCAGAAGTAGCACCGCATGCCATATTAATTATCACCAACAATATTTTTAAGCTTCCTTAGTATATATATCAATCCTTCAGTATCCAGTTTGCAATATTTTTCAAGTGACTGCCTTACTCTTGCTACTTCCTGTGGTGAATAAACAGTACCACTATCACTGAAATTGCCGTGTGTGATAGAAAGAAAGGATATGCTTGCACTCTGCCCATCAGCAATATCCAACCCTTCATAACTAATATCTGCTATTGCTGGAAGCACACTTTTAATGGAAGCACTGCCCTTCTGTTTATAATTATAATAGTAGAATCTACCAAATGGTTCATATAAATCTACTATCCGTAAAATTATAGAAGAAATCCAATCAGAATACTCATTAAAAGATTCTGCTAATTCTTCAAGCAAGCTTTTCTCAAATGACTTGTAATAAACAACAATACTGCCGCTATCTCTAATATTGTCTTTTAAATATTCTAATAAATCCTTACGTGGATCACCTTTTCCATCTGCCAGAAATGAAAAATGTCTTGGAGTACCATTCAAGCTATCCAATAAATGAAGTGAAAATTGAAAGGGTATTCTCTGATAAGGGCATGTCCCATTGTAAAATGGAATAGCAGTTGAAAATGTTTCAAAATCTAAAAAATAAAGTGGGAACTGAAGTTTCTTAAGAAATATAGAAATATTATTTTTATCAATAACTGGTTTCTTAGTTCTTTCGCTTTCTACCTGAATTTTCTGTTTAAAATCTAAATTAAACCCACCAGGAATATCTTTTAATCTAATTATTCCCCTGCTAAAAAGCTCAGATGCTTTGATTTTCCCGTTATAAAGATTAAAAACATTATTCTCAGGCATATCCGACCAGCATTCATCTTTTAATGGACATGCATAAGGGCTATCACACTGCCTGCCAACTTTAACATCGGGATACCTTTCAGAAAAAATAGCATCAAACATCTCCTCTATTTTTTCTTCAATTCCAACAGTAAATTCTTCTACTTCTTCAGTAATATCTGACTTAGCAAATAACTTAGCAGGTTCAATATCACCTTCTCTAATATATTGATTACTAATATACATTAAATAGCATTTTTTAATCTTAAGGCCAGCACCTTCGTAACAATATTTCTGAAAAGCTATATCACCTATATTTATTTCTTTTACACTTGTTGAACTTTTAACTTCAATTATATCCCACTGACCATTTCCAGCTGGATTTAATATATCTGCCCTGGCATATAAACTTACATCCGGGAAATTTGCATCTGGATTTCTGTAACTAAAACCAGCTTCAAATAATGGTTTTTGCTTGGTAAGTAACTCCCTGGATTTTCTTAAACTATTTTTAAAATCACCTCCATATCCTACTTCAATTCCATCAAGAAACAATTTTTTTGCATACTGGCCTACAAGATGACCCTGGTTAAAAATATACTGGGTTGTCTCATCTGGTTCTGGAATACTTTCCTTAGAATTGACTGAATACCATAAGTATTTTAAACACTGCAGTCCATTAAGAAATTTAGATTTTGATATAACTTTTTTTATGAACATTAGCAACCATTAAATTATATAATTAAAAAACAATTAACACTCCAAAAAAAAGTTCCTTATCTATTCCTGTACTAATTTTAATACGATATCATAATTTATAATATTTTATATAATTAAACAATTCAAACTATCTATCAAATGTCTCAATACCATCTTTATTATAATAAGTCATTTCAGCAATATGGACAGTATCTCTTGGTAAAAAATTTTTATTCCAATTCTATTGGCCATTTTCTCAAATACTCAGATTTTTTTACTATCTCTCTTACTCTATTAATATCGCCTTCGGAAAAATTATAAATTTTAGTTATCTTATCATTTGCATATCCATGTTCCATGCAGGATAAAATCAAATCTAACTTCCTGTAAGTCAAACCCAGTACCTCCTCATCTACAATACCAGGTATCAAATCTGGACTTGGAGCTTTCTTTAAGATATGGTCAGGTATTTTTATAAATTTAGCTAACCTAAAAACCTGGGTTTTATACAGACTCGTTATAGGCATTATATCTGCAATACTATCACCATATTTTACAAAAAATCCTGTAAGCCATTCACTTTTATTTGAACACCCGGCAAGCAGATAGTTGTTAAGCTCTGAGTAATAAAATAGGATTGCACTTCTTAATCTGTGCTTTACCTTGTAAAACGCTCTCCCTTTGCAAAGTTCTTTATTTGAGCTTCCTTCTAAATTTGCAATAAAAATATCTTTTCCAACTTTATCTGAAATTTCTTTCCTTTTCCTGGAAATAAATCTTTCAATAAAACTTCTTTTAACAAGAAAAGTAGGAGGATAAAGCCTGTATATCCCTATTAATGATAAAATAATAGTTAGTCTTTTATAGATATATTTTACGCCCAGCTCCTTTGCAAATTCTACAGCATCTTTAATATTAGCAGAGCTTGAGTCTCTTTCTGGCAAAATAACTGCTGTAACCCTATCCTTGCCCAAAGCCTGCACACATAATTTAAGAATCAAACATGAATCAATTCCACCACTCAATCCGACTACTGCCCCATCCCTACAAAGCTCAATTGTGTGCCTTCTAATAAATTCGACAATCTTCTCTAAAGTAAATTCCAGGTCTATTTCTAATATATCTTTTTTACCAGTCATTCTTTATCATTCCACCTATTCTTTTATAAGATTAATTTCTAATAGATGATACTGTATATCTTACAATTAGCAGTCACCTGGTAAGTGCGTTAGGATTCTATTAACTCACATTTGCTATCTGCGTGCAAATTCCTTTCCTTTATAATCCCATTAAAATCCATTATATCAATTTTAACCTTAAATTTCATTTAACTTTAAATAATAAAGTACAAACTTTCAAGAGCTAACGTGTGTAAAAAGCTGATTAACAATAAGTCCTATTAATGATAAAATAATTCATATAGTAATACGTAAAAATAATATATATAAAGACAATAATTTAAAATATAAATTAAAGGGTGAAATTATTCCAATGAATAAAAAAAATACATACAGTCCAAAAGATATTGAAATGCTCTGCCCCGAATGTGGCACACCAATTGAAAAAGGATCTTTTATATGTGCCAATTGCAAATTTAAAATAAGAGTTGCCAAAAAAAGTATTGAAGCCAAAAAAACAGTAAAAGTAAAAAAAGCCATTGAACCAAAACCAGAAAAAAAAGAAGAAAGTGCAGAAACCTCAGACAAAGCTAAAGATAAAGAAATAGTAGAAGAAGAAGTAGAAGAAGAAGAAATAATAGAAAAAGAAAATGATATATATAAGGAAATAACAGAAGCAGAAGAATATTTTAAATCAACAGAAGATACTGATAAAAATAATTAAAAAAGTAGGACTAAAAATCAATACTTTAAAATAAAAGAATCTATTCCTTCCATGTAAATATCCTTTGATAAAATTAGGCTGCTATTATGATCACCCATAATTTCAAGGAATTCTTTAGGAGTATTTGCTTCGTCATACAATTTCATAGCATGCGAAAAAGGAATATAATTATCACTACGGCTATGAATAACTAGTATAGGACAATTAACTTTTTTCAAATAATCAACTGTAGGATAATCAAATTTAAAAAATCTTCTTACTGGAAAATATGGATAAAGCTTTTCTGCAATATCCTTGATTGAAGTAAACGTAGAATCTATTATAAGAGCTTCTGGTTTATTTTCTTTTGCTAGCCATGAAGCCACTGGTCCTCCAAGCGACCTTCCATAAAGAATAATATTGCCAGGCTTTATTTTTCTTTCACTGACAAGGTAATTCCATGCCGCCTCTGCATCAAGATAAGTTCCACCTTCTGAAGGTTCTCCTTCACTTCTACCATATCCACGGTAATCAAAAATAAAAGTGGTTAGTTCTATTTTGTAAAACATATCAATTAATTCCAGGCGATTTGAAATATTTCCACCATTTCCGTGAAAAATTAGTATAATTCCTTTTGAATTCTCTACTGGAATATACCACCCGTTCAAACTTATATTATCAGAGGTTTTAAAAAATATATCCTCATATTCAAGACCCAAATATGATGGATTACTAATAATTTCTTTTGTTGGATAATAAACATATTTTGACTGGTTTAAAAAAAGGTAAACTGCAAAACTAAAATATATAATAATAATTCCTGCAAGAATTGCTAAGAAAATATAAATAATTCTTAAATAAATCATAACTCTACTACACCTCTACGAGACTGACCCCAGGAATTATGTTTATTTATAATCAATGCCTTTTCTCATTATCTCCCGTAAAATCTTACTCATCTTAACTGGATCTGAATTATAAAAAATTTCTTCAATATTGTTCTTATCAATCAACTCAGCCATCTTATAGAAGAATTTAATATTATCTATACTTTCTATAACAATACTGCTGGGATCTTCTCTGTATGGAAATAAATCCAGGCCATGCCACTTTTCATAATTTGTTTTATAGAGCCAGTATGTAAATTCCAGAGTCTGCCAGAAGTTTACAGTTCCAACAATTATATCGTCATCAAACACCGTGTGATTATCATTCCAGTGAGTATGAAATAACTTATCATATCTGTTAATAAGTGCTAAAGACTCAGAAATAGTTTCTTTCACAATTAACGCATGCCCAATATCTATATTAACTCCAAGATTATCCAAGCCTATTTCATTAATTATAGTCATAACTTCACCTGCTCTGCCCAGAAAGATATGTGCTCTTGGTTCAAATGCTTTATATTCAATTGCAAATTTCTGATACTTAGCATAACTGCATAGCTCAGTCATACAATCTACAATATACCCAATCCTTTTTCCATAATTAACCTGAAAGAAATAATCATACCCATCCTGTGCAGGCCAATATACCATTACTTCAGGCTTAAATTCTCTCCCGATATCAACAGTATGCTTGGCAAGCTTTAGGGCTTCTTTTCTTATTTTTGGATCAGGATTTGAAAATGCACCATATTTCCACTCTGGATTAACCCACAGATGCGGACAAAGTTGGACTATCTTTAACCCTGTTTCATTAAGTATTTTTCTTATATCATCAATATTATCCTCATTAATTTCTGTAGGATAATGCAGTTCAATGCCTCCGACACCTTCAATTTCTGAAATTAGTTTTATCCTCTCTATTATATTCTTTTGACTTCTATATCCATCCTTAACAAATCTATCTCCGACACTACCCATATACCAGATGCCCACTGATATTTTTAAATTCATTTTTCCTCCAAATTTAATTTATTTTTAATGTTTATTAAGTACTGCTTCTGCCGTTTTATTGTCAGTAACAATCAAATTCACGATTTTACCTTTTAAGGCACTGTATATTGCATCTACCTTAAATTCACCTCCTGCAACACCTATTGTATATCTTACTCTCCTTAACTGATCCAGATTCATACCGATTGTTCTTCTCTCTAACTCCGTTTTACACCTCTCCCCATTCTCATCATAAAAATATGAATTAATATCTCCAACTGCATTGCTGCTTAGAATACTTTCAAAATCATTTTTTCCTATAAACCCATCCCTATAAAGCATTGAGGAAGGTTTGGGAATAACACTTCCT
>JADHVN010000059.1 GCA_016783995.1 Actinomycetota bacterium | reverse complement strand
TAAACAAAGAAACTGCTACTACATATAAAAGAAAGCTTGTTAAATACAAATTAATAATTGATAAAAGAATGGGACAGGGAAATTCTAATAGGATTTATGTATTAAAGCCAGAAATTAAAGAATTTCTGAAGACGGAAAAAGTCACCTCTAGGAGACGGAAAATCCCACCCTAATGATACTTACGTTAATGATACTAATCTAGATAACGTTAATAGGGCTAGCAGTGAAGAGGTTGTGGGAAACTCTAGAGAGGAGATGAAGGAAAAGACAGAAGAAAATAAAGAGGACATTAACGATATTAGAAGAAAAATAAAAGAATCCCTTAGAAGAAAGGGGAAATGCAACTTTGTAGAACCTAAAGACTCTGGAAAAGAAAAAAACACTGATCCAAAAGATAAATACTTCAAAAACAGTGTGGTAGAAGAATATCCTGGAATAAATAGATATAGGTCTAAAGAAAAGGAGCTACTGGCAAAAGAAATAGCAGAAGAGCTTAATGATAATCACAGCCTGGGAGCATTCCGAGCTATAGTTGATAAGATTTCTGAGCAGCAGATAAGAATATTTTTAAGTATAATCAAGGATACACATCTTACCGGGAAAATCAAAAAGAGTAGGGGTGCAATGTTTGTATCACTTGCTAAAGCCTATGCTATAAAAAATAATATAAATCTTAATTTCAAATAATTTTGCTTCAGAATATAAATTTTAACCAAAAAGGGTAAATATGATATTATTAGTAAAAATGTTAACAAATTAGTAAACATACCAAATGTTTATTCCGGTTTCACCGGAATAAACAGATACACCAATAGAGAATATTTTAGCAATTTATAAATAGAGGCTACAAGTGTAGTTTAGCATTAAGTTTGAATCTAAAAAATATATATAAGAGTACTGTAGGAATTACCAAGTTGTAATAAAGAAGGAGAGATAGTTGGACTATATTTTAGGTGTTGATGGTGGTGGGACAAAGACAACTGTTCAGATTGCAAATTCCAATGGTAAGTTAATAACCGAAAATAAATCAGGGTCAAGTAATTGTAAAAGTATAGGAGTAGAAAATGCAAAAATAAATATTAATAGTGCAATACTTGGTGCGGTAAAAAAACTTGGAATTTTTGACAAAATTATTTTTAAAAGTGCCTGCTTTGGATTGTCAGGAAATGATTCTGAAGATGACTCAAATATTTACCACAAAATTATATTTAATGAAAAAATAAAAGATTATTTGAACTCACACAAAACTATTATATGCAATGATACAAGAATAGGTCTTGCTGCAGGGAGCAGCAGTAAAAATGGTATAATGATTATTTGTGGCACTGGATCTAACTGTTTTGGTGTAAACGAGGAAGGTAGGGAAGCAAAAGCAAATGGTTGGGACTATATACTTGGTGATGAAGGAAGTGGGTATGAAGTTGGCATAAAGGCACTAAGAGCTTTTATGAAGGCATATGATGGAAGAGGGGAAAGTACCCTTCTATCCAAGACTATACTTGAAGATTTAAATATTAAAAATGTATCAGAATTGATAAGGTGGGCTTACAAGGATTCTTTTTCAAAAGATAAAATTGCAGTAATTGCTAAAACAGTATGCAGAACTGCAGAAATGGGGGACAAGATAAGCATAAAAATACTTAAAGAGGAAGCTATAGAAGCAGTAAATTCAGTAACTGTGGTAGCAAATAAGCTTAATCTGGCAGATAAAAATTTTGATCTAGTTTTTGTTGGGAATGTATTTAAGTGTGAGAAATATTTTAAATCTGTTTTAATAAAAGAGCTAAAAGATAAATTTACAAAAATAAATTTTAAACCTCTTACCAAAAAACCAGTTGAAGGAGCAATAAAATTAGCTCTTAGGAATTTGTAGTCTTAGCCAAATTCTAATGAAAAATCAATTGCCAGCGCTGACAATTGATTTTTTCAACTATTATTTTTGTAGCATAGACTTAACATATCCTAGGAGCTCGTCCGAGAATGTGAATTTATATTTTTTATATACCACATAAAGTAGTTTGATAATTTATAAAACACTATATGCTGTAGTAATTTTTTCAGAATTTCTATTCTCGGTCAAGCTCCTAGACAATATATTATAACTCAAAATCATTAAAAGTCTTAAAACCTCTAAGCTGCTAAACCATAAGAGTAATAATTAATATGTAATACCAATATAAATATTGACACTAATTTTAAATTAATATAAGATATAATCGTTTACGTAATCTATTAATATATTTATTATTATAATAGCTTATAAAAGATATATTCAAGAATTTTCAAGTTAAGATATTTTTTTAAAAAGAAATAAAAATTTTGTAGGAGGCTATAATGAAAAAAACCAGGGTAGCGGTAGTGGGATATGGCGTTATAGGCCAAAGGCTTGCAGATGGAGTAGCATTACAGGACGATATGGAACTTGTAGGAGTTGCAGATGTAGCTCCCACCTTATCAATTAGGGCAATGTTTGATAGTGCGTGTCCTTATGATCTTTATGTAATAGATAAGGGGCAAAAAGAAGCTTTTAATGTTGAAGGATTTCCAGTAAAAGGCATACTTGATAACCTAATCTCAAAAGTTGACATAATTCTTGATGCAACACCTGCAGGCATTGGTGCCAAAAATAAAGAAATATACCAGGCAGCGCATAAAAAGGCAATCTTTCAAGGTGGAGAAAAAAATGATGTAGCTGATGTATTTTTTCATGGATATGCTAATTATGATAAAGGTATAGGCAAAGACTATCTTAAACTTACAAGCTGTAACACTACTGGATTTATCAGAGCTGTTGACTGTATAGACAAAGCCGTAGGCGTAGAACGTGTTGTTGTTACAATTATCAGAAGAGTTGCTGATCCTGGTGATAGCCACAGAGGTTTAGTCGACGTAGCACTTGTTGAAAAGGTGCCCAACCATCAGGCTAAAGACTTGATGTTAATTATGCCTCATATTGAGGCTACGGGTGTACTTATTCATGTTCCAACGACTCATGGTCATATAATCACACTGCTTGTTACACAAAAGAAAAAAATAGAAGTAGCAGATGCTATGGCATTGTTTGAGGCACATCCAAGAATAAAAGTTGTTGATATTGCTAAAGGATTTAATTCCAATGCAGCCCTGTTTAAATATGCAAGGGAAAAAGGTGCAAAACGTGCTGATATGTATGAAATTGCCCTGTTCAGGGAAACAGTTGTAAAGAGTGGAGATAATCTTTTCTTTACAATCAATATTCCGCAGGAAGCAGTGGTTGTTCCTGAAACCATAGATGGAATAAGAGCAGCAATGCCACTACAGACTGATTGGAAACAAGGGGTCAGGCTCACAAACAAATATCTTGGTATGGGTGATAAAGCGTAAAATTGATATAGAATTTTTATAATTAAGATTTTATTTAAAAGGAAATCTTTCAATGAAATATGGTATAAACACTTTAGATGATTTTGAATTCTATAGAAAGACAGTCTTATGCAGGCTCGACCTTAATTCTCCTTATAATAGAGAGGATAATAAACTAAGAGACGTTACAAGAATTGAGGCAGCTATACCAACTATAAGAGAGCTATCAGATAAAGGTGCAAAAATGGTGCTTATTTCGCATCAGGGTGGAGACCTTGAATATCAAAACTTTATATCAACAGAGCTTCATTCAAAGGTTATATCAAGCATGCTAGGAAAAGAAATTAAATTCTTAGATGATGTTTGTGGACCCGAGGCAAGAAGAAAAATTAAGGATTTAAGAGAAGGCGATATTTTACTTTTAGATAATGTAAGATATATGGCTGAAGAGATGACACTTTTTGAAACAAAGTTAAAATTATCTGCTGAAGAACAGACAAAAACTATTGTTATTAATAAACTTGCCCCATATGCAGATATTTATATCTGTGATGCATTTGCAGCAAGTCACAGGGATCAGCCTACTCTTGTAGCGTTTGAGTATTTGCTTCCCTCAGCAATGGGTCGCTTATTTGAAAAAGAATATGAAACTCTTTCTAAAATAATGGATAGACCCAGTAAACCCTGTGTGTTTTTTTTAGGTGGTGCAAAAATCGAAGATGCTTTTTTGATGATGCCTACAGTGTTATTAAAAGGGATTGCTGATAAAATAATTTCATCAGGTCTTCTAGCATCAGTATTTTATATTTCATCTGGGATTGACTTAGGAAGAGCATCAACTGATTTTATTTATAAGGAAAAACTCAATGAATATATCCCAACAGCTAAAAAATTATTAAAAAAATATAAAGATAAAATTATATTGCCCCTTGATTTTGCATACATTGAGGAAGGAAAAAGAGTAGAGCTTGATGTAACAAGTCTGCCAATTGATAATTTAATAGTAGATATTGGACAGAAAACAATAAATAAATACAAAGATATAATTTCAAGATCAAAAACTATTTTTATTAATGGTCCAGCTGGGATTTTTGAGGAAAAAGAATCTGAAATTGGAACCAAAGAAATCTGGGTTCATATTGCTAATAGCAATAGTTACTCTGTAATTGGTGGTGGAGATAGTATTGCTGCTGTAAATAAATATGGTTTGGGAAATGGATTTTCACATATTTGTACAGGTGGTGGAGCTATGATTAGATTTTTATCAGGTGAAGAACTACCAGTTATAAAAGCTTTAAAATATTCAGCTATCAAGTTTAATAAAAAAAGCATATAAGATTTGTAATCAAAACAACTATCAAAAGGGAGACAATTTTGGATATTTATAAAGAATCACTACTTATGCATAAGAACAAACAGGGGAAAATCGATGTTATAAGCAAGGTAAAAACTGAGAATGAGCATGATTTGGCTCTTGCATACTCACCAGGGGTTGCCCAGCCATGCAGGGAAATAGCAAAAAATCCTTCACTTATTAACACCTATACTGCGAGGGCAAACATGATAGCTGTTGTATCTGACGGTTCTGCAGTACTTGGACTTGGAAATATCGGAGCAAGGGCGGCTCTTCCTGTTATGGAAGGCAAATGCGTGCTGTTCAGGCAGTTTGGGGATGTTTCTGCTTTTCCATTGTGTATAGAGAGCCAAGACAACGATAAAATAGTAAATACGGTAAAACTCCTCGAGCCCTCATTTGCAGGAATTAACCTTGAGGATATCTCAGCACCTCGCTGTTTTGAGATTGAAAACAGGCTAAAGAAAGAAACAGGCATGGTAATCTTCCATGATGACCAGCATGGAACAGCAATAGTAACCCTTGCCGGGCTTTTTAATGCAATAAAATTTTATAACCTGGATATAAAAGACATAAAAATTGTTATAAATGGAGCAGGTGCTGCAGGGCACTCCATTGTAAAACTACTTGATCACCTTGGCGTAAACAATATCATAGTGTGTGATACAAAAGGGATAATTTACAAAGGTAGGCCTGATTTAAATTTTGCCAAAGTAGAAATAGCAGAGCTTACAAATCCCAAGGCAGTAAAAGGCAGCCTATCAGATGCTCTTGTTGGGGCAGATGTATTTATTGGGGTTTCTGTTGCAGACCAGCTAAAACCCGAAATGGTAGCAACAATGAGAAAAAAGCCTATAATATTTGCACTTGCCAACCCTGAGCCTGAAATAAGGGTGGAACTTGCCAAAAGTATCGGTATTGAGATAATTGCGACAGGACGCTCTGACTATCCAAATCAGGTAAATAATGTACTGGCTTTCCCAGGAGTTTTTAGAGGTGCACTTGATGCAAATGCAACAGATATAAATATGGAGATGAAGCTTGCTGCAGCAAAGGCAATAGCTTTAATAGTTGAGAAGGAAATAAAGGCAGATTTTATAATTCCAAAGCCATTTGATGCAAAGGTGCTTCCTGCAGTTGCCACATCTGTTGCTGCTGCAGCAGTTGCAACGGGTACTGCTCCTGCTGATACTGATTTAGACTGGATAGAGTATAAGGCTAAGAATATATTAAGGAAATAAAAATGCATTTCGAAATACCATATGAAAAGCGACGTCTTAGTTTGGATATTCCTGACAAAAACGTTGTGCCGCTTATCTGCAAGGATAATTTGGAAGAAGTTCCAGTAAATGAAGACAAAATTATTGCGGATGCCATTAAAAATCCTGTGTCAACAGACAGAATTTTCAACCTTGCATATTTAAAATCGAGTGCATGTATTCTTGTTTCTGATATCACAAGACCCTGCCCCTCTTATAAGTTTATGGAACAGATCATATCGGAACTTAAAAAGGCAAAAGTAAAAGATATAAAAATCCTGTTTGGGCTTGGAATACATAGAAAACATTCTGATGAAGAAAAAATAAGGCTTGTTGGAAAATATGCGGCAGAAAATGCCCGGCTGATAGATTTTGATGCGGAAAATGTCGAGTATACAGGAACGACATCTTTTGGAACACCGGTGGAGGTATCAAAAGAGGTCATATCTTCAGATTTTTTAATTGCAACAGGTAATATTGAATATCATTATTTTGCCGGTTATTCCGGTGGAGCAAAAGCAGTGATGCCGGGAGTATGTTCTAAAAAAACCATAAGTGCAAACCATTCTATGATGCTGGAAAATGATTCGGTTGCTGCAAAGTTCATCTCTAATCCTGTAAGACAGGATATAGAAGAAGCAGGCAGGCTTGTTTCAATCGACTTCCTTTTCAATGTGATCTTAAATGATTCAAAAAATATAATTGCAGCAGTTTCCGGAAAAAATAACGAAGCCTTTATTGAAGGCATCAAGATCTATGATTCACTATATGAGATTAATGTAGAAGAGAAGGCAGATCTGGTAATAACATCACCCGGGGGCTATCCAAAAGATATAAATCTTTATCAAGCTCAAAAAGCCTTGGACAATATTAAAGGAATAGTCAAAGACGGCGGTAAAATAGTTTTTATAGCAGCGTGCAGTGAAGGTTATGGAGAAGTAATGTTTGAAGAGTGGATGCAGGAAGTAAATGATTATGAAAAACTCTCAAAAAAAATAAAACAGGATTTTGTATTAGGAGGCCATAAAGCAGTGGCAATATCCAAAGTGCTTACGAAATCGGAAGTCTTTATTTATTCAGATTTTAAAGACTTTGAAAAGATTGGCCTTAAAAGAATAAATAATATACAGGATTTTATTGATGGATTAATCAGAAAAGAAAAAAGTATAAAAATTGCAGTTGTCCCAAATGGCAGGTTTGTAAAGAGCTTATAAATTTTTAGGAGCTTATATGAAATTATATAATGAGGAAATTTCAAAAAAAGAACTTTTAAAAAAAGTCGGAGACATTTCACAAATTGGCGGAATAAAGCTTTATGAGATGATAGATGGAGTGAGCCGGGGAGTAAGAGTAGCAAACATAAAAAATGCTATTGGGATCGATATGAATGTGATTATCGATAGAGGGCTGGACATATCGGATTTAAGATTCAACTCAATACCTATTGCCTGGAAATCTGCAGTTAAAGAGACATCACCGGTCTATTATGAAAGCAGAGACTTTGAATGGCTCCGGACTTTTTACGGAGGTCTGCTTACTACTTGCGGGCTGACTTATGCAGGCATGCCATGTGTTGATAATGGTGAAGAACTGGGTCTTCATGGACGGATCGCAAATCTGCCGGCAGAAAACATTTTTACAGATTCCCGTTGGGAAGACGACGACTATGTGATGTCAGTGCAGGGAGTTGTGCGAGAGGCTAAAGTCTTTGGAGATAAACTTGAGAATAAAAGAAAAATAACTATTTGGATGAATAAGGCAAAGGTGGTTGTGGAGGACACAATTGAAAATATTGGTTCAGATATCTCACCATTAATGGTTATTTATCATATAAATATTGGATTTCCTGTTTTGGATTCAGAATCTATTTTGCTGGAATCCGAATCAAATGTGGCACCCAGGGATCATGAAGCTGAAAAAGGTTTTAAAGAATATAGCAGATTTTCCGAACCTGTTTCAGGATATAAAGAACAGGTATTTTCTCATGATATAAAGGCTGATAATGACGGTAATTCCAATATAGCAATAGTGAATGAAAAATTTAATAATGGGAGCGGTATAGGGATTTGGGTGAAATTCAATAAAGACAACCTCCCGTTATTAGGCCAGTGGAAAAATATGGGCTATGGCGAATATGTCTGCGGAATCGAACCTTCGAATTGTTTGACCACTGGAAGGAAAATACACAGGGACAGGGGGGAACTAAAATTTATTGAACCTGGTGAAAAGAAGAAATTCAG
>JADHVN010000058.1 GCA_016783995.1 Actinomycetota bacterium | reverse complement strand
TTCCACTACCATCCAGATCAAATTCAAGTGTTATGTCAGTTTCTTTAGTCTTTCTAATTATTTTTGTTTTTCTTTTCATTTTTCTTTTTTTATTTTATTACATTTTTAATGTTATTTATAAAATTACTTATTAAATCATATTTAACCCTATAACTTACAATATTGGCAATTATCCTGGTAGTTGAAACAACAATCTCTTCCATTTCCATTAAATTATTCTCTTCCAGTGTCTTACCGGTAGAAGTTATATCCAGTATCTCGTCAGCAATTCCTAAAATAGGAGCCAGCTCTACTGAACCATACAATTTTATTATTTCTACCTGTATACCTTTCCGATCAAAATATTTTTTTGCAATGTTTGGATAACTGGTAGCAATTTTTATAGAACCAAAATGCCCGTAATGCTCTTTTACTTTTTCAACACAATCTTTTAGGGTAGCTAAAATTATCCTGCATTTTCCATTTTTTAAATCCAGCAATTCATATACATTACTTTCCTTTTCCAGCAGTATATCTTTTCCTGAAAAGCCGATATCACAAGCACCATGTTCAACATATACCGGAACATCCATTGGACGTGAGAGGACATATTGTATTGAATCCTCTCCGGAATATATAAAAAGCTTCCTGTTTTTTTCCGTCAAGGGCTCTATATCATATCCTGCTTTTTTTAATATATCCAGGCACTGTTCAAATAAATATCCTTTTGGAATGGCAACTTTAATTCCTTTTTTCATTTTTAAACTCTTTTATAAATTCCCTTGTCTTTTTTACTTTCTTTATATTCTTATTAAGATCAGTTATTTTAACATTTTCTAAGTCCGGTTCAACTTCAACAAGTAAATCGCAATCTTTTTCCCTGGCAAAATCTTCCAGATGAGATATATCTTCAAAAGATAATTCTACAATAATATCACTGTCGCGCAACTTGCGGGCTATTCTGATTAATTCTACGTTATTTTTATTATCCCGGCCTTTAAGCAAAATCTTTAATCTTTCTCTTAAGTCCATTTTCTCTATAGCTTTGTGAGCTAAATCAATATCCAGAGCAAATCCAGTCGCAGGAATATCCAATCCAAATTTTTTTATTAGTCCATCATACCTTCCACCACTACCCAGGATATCGGTTACATTTTGACAGTAAACCTCGAATAAAAGCCCGGTGTAATAATCAAAATCCCTTATAATACTGAAATCAGTTATAAGATAACCTCCACAGCCCAGTCTTTCTAATATATCATATATTCGCTTGAGATAATTAAAACTTTTAATTACTTTTTGCTCTTTTATTTTTGAAATTAAACTGGATATTTTCTTAATATCGCTCTCTGGCTGTATTAATTTTACAAAAATCTCTGCTTTGTCTTTATTTTTTTTATTTAGAAAATTCTCCAGTGCAACAAAGTTTTTTATAGCAACTGTCCTTCTAATATATTCCCTATCTCCTGGGTTGAGTTTAAACCAGTCACATAATCCTTCAATAAACTCAACATGTCCTAATCCTATCTTATAATCACGTATATTCAACCCATTCAAAATATTTATTAATATAACCAGAATCTCTATGTCTGACATCACAGCATTTGATGAGCCAATAAACTCCAGACCTGCCTGATTGTAGACTCTCCTTACACCCTTTTGAATATCTGATTGCCTGAAAGAATCTGCAAAATAACAAAACCTTACAGGCAGCTGGCTTTTTTTTATTCTCATCCCTGTAAGTCTCGCTATAGGTATAGTCATATCAGTTCTAAGAGATACCGGACTCCCGTCAACATCAAAAAAGTTAATTAACTTATTTTCCCAATTTTTACCGACTCCGATTGAAATATTTTTTGTATATTCGATTGCTGGAGTTTTAACCTCACCATAACCCCATAATTTAAACTCTCTTTCCATTATTCTTTTTATGTTATTTCTCTCTCTCGATTCAAACGGAAATATATCCCGTAATCCGAACGGTAATTTAAAAACCCGATTATCTTTTTTATTCTCAAACATATTTTCCTCAAATTACTACATATGAAAAATGTATTTTATCACAATACAATATTTTAAAAAAAGGTCTAATTTTTAAAAGTCTTCTAATATTCTATCAAGTCTGTCCTTTTCACTAACAGGTTTATAATCCTGGTCAACTGTTAAATTTTTACCATCAATAAACATAGTTCTGATTGCACCCTTTGCCGCCTTTACCCCAAGTAAGTGTGGAGCATCCAGTACACCTATCTTTATTGCCTTAGAAATTATAGCGGGAGATATTAACGGATCCTTGTATTTATTATCTTTATCCAATTTCTTTATTTTATCAGTAATCAATTTAGCATCTGCAATTAATTCTTCTTTTCTTTGCCCAACTCTTTCATCCAATTTCATATCAGGGCAACCATACAGATAATTCTCTATGACTTTTTTTGTTATCTTTACACTTTCTATAATATCTTCAGGTTTTGCAGCGTGATCTGCTTCACAATATGCGACAACATGCACAATGTCGGGATCCAGCTGCATCTGAAGCAGAGTTGAAGAAGCAAGCTGACCTTTACTCTTATCAAAATCAGTTGGATAGCTGTACAATCCTGACCTGGTTTGCCTGATTGTTGTAAAATTTTTATCATGAAGAGATTCTATTAGTTCCGCTTTAGCTAACATTTTTGCCAAATCCATTGTAAATGAAGTTTCCGGAGGAGTGTTAAACATATATTGTGAAATATAAACTTTCACTCCCATCATCTTGGCATTATAAGCAGCAATGTAAGCAGCTGCTACCGCGATAGAATCAGGAGAGTAACGCAGGCTCCATTGATGAGACTCATTGACTTCTACCGGTACATCTCTCTGGCCATGCCATTTCATTACTGATTGATTTTCAGCAATCGACTCTTCCACTTTTCTTTCGCTTCTATTGTCAAGCTCATTATACCAGCAAAGAGGAACGGCACACCATGCATTATTAATATTATCCAGAAGAACCTTTGCCATTTTTATAATATCATTTGTACCACTATAGCATCGTAGTAGCGGATAATTGCCTGTTCTTGATGCAACATAAAGACTTTTAAAATCCTTTTCACTTCTAAGCGGAACTCCTCCAGCGCCATTTTGTTTTATATCCATTTTTCCAGGATGAAAAAAGAATTCCTGGGTATTTTGATCCGGACCGATTGATATTACATCCACCAGCCCACTTAGTGAAATCCTTTTTATTCCTTCCAGTGTTTCATTTAAGGTTGGCCTTCCGAAATGATGCCTTATTACAGGGAAAGGTTTTCTGTACTTAATTCTTTCTAAAAGACTCTGCGGGGGGATTTCACTGTAAATTTTTACTTTCTTTTTATCTAAATAACTTTCAATTTCTTCTATACTTTCCTCACCTGTAAAAATAACATCAAAAATACCAAGCTTCCTTGCAACTTCAGCTACCGGCTTTGTCCCTCCCAGTATAAATTCTATTTTTACTCCCCGTAATTTTTCTATTATTTTTTCTTTAAATTCCAGCAGTATTGGAAGACCACTCTCCGGCGAAAGACGGTAGCTTATAGCTACTATATCAGGGTTATATTTTTCTATTTCTTTTTTTAATCTATCAATTGTACAAGCAGAACCTAAGAATTTAGTGCTATAATCATACTTACTGGCTAAGTTTAAAAAATTTAATATTCCTGCAACATGTACGCAGCTCCCCACACAAGCACCTAATATCTTCTTCATAACTCTATAGCTATTTCTTTCCCTTAATCAGTATATTTCTTATCTGGCTCAAATCTAATCCTTCTAAGCCTAGCCTTGAAAGATTCCTTCCACTCTCTCTGAAATCTTTTTTAAATATTGAATTGGCTATATCAATAAGTGAATCAATTACCTTTGTCTTCAGTCCCAATATTTTCCCGAATTCAGAAATAGGCACCAGACTCATGGGAACATCTTCCGTTATATATCTGACATTGATTGTTCTGGGAGCCATTATTCCCACATATCCGGGATTACTATGTATTGCATCAAACAGGTTGTCCTCTACCACATTGTAAGCCATTGACAGCCATTCAATTGCAGAATACACCCTGGCACACTTCAATTTTCTTGCAACCATCACTCTTTCCTTATCTACTGCATCCAGGATTTTTGCCACAGATTGAGTGACTCCTTCTATATAGAATTGAAAATTTCCCAAAGTAGATTCAATCCTGCTTAAATTAAGTATAGTAATTGATGGATGAAATACTGCACCCATATTATTAAAGCTTGTTTCAATAACACTGGCAGCAGGTATAAATTCTGGAAACGCCATATTTAATTTTTTAACTACCATTTCAGTTTTTCTAGAAGGTATTGCAGCCACCGGTATTGCCTGTTTTATTCTAAATATTCTCGCTGCAGCCGGGCCCATACCTCTACTTGCATATATAAAAGTCTGTGCTTCAGCTACGATAATATCCTTCTGATTACCTTCTTCCCGTAAAACATTTAAAAATTCTAAAGCCCCGCAGGTCCTTCCTGGGTTTAAGACTACTATCTGATCCTCTTTTAAAAAAGGTGAGCAAAACTGGGCGATAGAAGCATGGCCGTTTGCCGGAACAACCACCATAATCACATCCACACCTTTGATAGCTTTCTCAATATCGCTGGTTACTATATTAAGTTTGCCAAAACCTTTTATTTCACCTTCAAGCTCAATCCCCCGCATTTTCTTTATTGGCTGGATTCTTGAAAATGTTCTATTATATAAATTAACTGTAAAACCTTTTATTGCCAGATGTGCTGCTATGGCTTTCCCCCCATGACCTGCTCCTAAAACTGCAAATTTTAAATCATGCATATAGCTCCTCACGATATCCTTATATATTTATACCCTATCCCAGTTAATTTTATCTGAAAATACTTCCCTGAGACTCTCTTTTAGAGATTGATTTAAATTTATCCGATAGCTGGATGGAAGTTTATAAATTTTTTCTATATCCTTTCCATTTTCACCTGTTACTTTAAACTCTACTTCATCAAATCCAGGATGTTTTTTTAATATATCATAAAACCTGTTGATAAAATTCTTATCCATATCTCTCTTTCTTGCAGCAAAAATAACTTTATTATTTTTATCACCTATCAGCTCTTCTTGATTTTTATCTATTCTTTTATTTTTTTCCAATTCTTCTATTTCATTGGCGATAATCTTTATCTGATCTTCTTTTTTATCTAATTTACCTTTAATTTTTACAATTTTATCTTCTACGATAACTTCTCTGTACCTACCAAGAACTGACGGGAATACAACTACTTCTACGCTGTCACTGATATCCTCTATGTTTACAAAACACATCTGCTGATCTTTTTTTGTAAATATAATTTTTACTCTATTTATAATTCCCCCAACAGCAATATTAGTTTTATCTTCTATACTGCTCAAGACTTCTATTGGAGTCAGCCTGGAAAGGGAATCTTCATATTCAAACAAAGGGTGCCCTGAGATATAAAGGCCCAGCATTTCTTTCTCAAAATTTAATAACTCTTTTTTTGAAAATTCCTCAAATTGTTCCTCTGTTTTGTAGACTCCATCCAGTAATATTTTCTCTCCCCTGTCACCATCAAAATCAAATAATGAAAACTGGCCAATGTCTCTATCTTTTTTAATTTTTAAAGTCTCTTCTATAATTTTTTCATAACTCTCTAAAAGATATTTCCGGCTCTGGCTAAGAGAATCAAATGTTCCGCTTTTTATTAAGCTCTCAAGGGTCTTCTTGTTTAATACGCTACTGTCAACTCTTTGACAAAAATCTATAAAATTTTCAAATTTACCACTTTTCTTTCTCTCCTTTTCTATACATTCAATAACATTAGTCCCAACATTTTTAATAGCTGACAGGCCAAATCTGATAGAATTTTCCACTACAGTAAAATCGGTAAAACTTCCATTGATATCCGGCGGGAGGACTGTAATACCCATTCTTCTTGTTTCATTAACGTATTGAGCTACTTTTTCCTGGCTGCCCATTCTGATACTAAGCAGTGCTGCCATAAATTCTACAGGATAGTTAGCCTTAAGATAAGCAGTCTGGTATGAAATCATCGCGTATGCAGCACTGTGAGACTTGTTAAATCCATATTCAGCAAAATGATTTACAAGTTCAAATATTTTTACTGAAATTTTTTCATCTATCCCTTTGTTTTTAGCACCTTCTATAAATTTACTTTTTTGTTTGGAAAGTAAACTCCTCTTTTTCTTACTAATGGCTCCTCGCAGGATGTCTGCTTCTGACATACTGAAACCAGCCAGTTCTGATGCTATTCCCATAACCTGTTCCTGATATAGAATAATTCCGTAAGTACTTTCAAGAATTTTTTCAAGAGATGGGTGCAGATAGTTTATTTTCTTTCTCCCATTTTTACTTTCTACGAAATCACTCACCATTCCACTTTGAAGAGGACCGGGTCTATATAATGCCAGAAGCGCTATCAAGTCTTCAAATTTGGTTGGTTTTAAATTTATTACCAGTTCCCGCATTCCCGAGCTTTCAAGCTGGAATATTCCCAGGCATTCACCTTCACACAACATATTAAAAGTTTTTTTATCATCCGGATTAATATTATTAATATCTATATCTATATTTTTGGTTTTATTAATTAAAAATAAGGTTTTGTCTATCAGTGATAGTGTTTTCAATCCCAGAAAATCCATTTTAAGTAGTCCAATTTTTTGAATATCCTCCATTTTATATTGGGTTACAATATCACCTTCATTCTCTTTTTGTATGGGTGTATAGTTGTAAAGATCCTCTGATGAGATTACAACTCCTGCAGCATGGATTGAATCCTGCCTGGATATCCCCTCAAGTGAAATTGCGGTATCAATTACTTCTCTTATTTTTTTATCATTTTCATAAACTTCTTTTAAATCCGGGACCAAATCTAATGAGTTTCCGATTGTCACATTTAATTCCATTGGGATCATCTTTGCTATCCTGTCTACTTCAGCATAAGGCACTTCCATTACCCTTCCTGCATCCCTTATAGCCTGCCTGGCAGCCATTGTTGCAAAAGTAATTAGTTGGGCAACCCTTCTGTCACCATATTTTTGAGTAACATACCTGATAACTTCATCCCTCTTCTCATAACAAAAATCTATATCAATATCAGGCATACCTTTACGTTCTTCATTTAGAAATCTTTCAAATAAAAGTCCGTACTTTAAAGGTTCGATATCCGTTATCCCCAACAGGTAAGAAACTATGCTGCCCGCTGCCGAACCTCTTCCCGGTCCTACTCTTATGCTATTATTCCTGGCAAATTTAATAAGGTCCCAAACTATTAGAAAATATTCCGAAAAACCCATTTTCTCTATAACTTCCAGCTCTTTTTGTATTCTTCTATCAATCTCATTAGTAATACTCTCATATCTTTTTTTAGCACCTTCATAGCATAACTTCTTCAAATATTCATCTGCACTATAGTTGTCAGGAACCCGGAAAGATGGTATCAGGTTCATATCAAACTTTATATTTATATTACATCTATCGGCAATCTCCAGCGTATTTTCAATAGCACCCGGGAATTCTTTAAAAAGCTCATTCATTTGATCATAACTTTTAAAATAATATTCATCTGTGGGAAACCTCAGGCGGCCTGTTTCATTTATAGTGGAGCCAGTCTGGATACAGAGCAGAACATCATGAGCTTTACTATCTTCCTTGTTTAAATAATGCACATCATTTGTAGCCACTAATGGAATATTATATTCTAAAGATAACTCCAATAAAGCCTTGTTTACTTTCTTTTGATCTGGTATACCGGAATCCTGCAGCTCTAAAAAAAAATTATTCTTCCCGAAAATATCTATATATTCCTCTAAAATTTTTTTTGCACTTTTAGTTTTATCCAGAATAATACATTTTGGAATCTCACCGGCAATACAGCCACTCAATGCAATTATACCTTCGTTAAACTCCCTGAGCAGCTCTTTATCCACTCTTGGTTTATAATAAAATCCCTCTAAAAACCCCAGACTGACCAATCTCATCAGATTCTGATAACCCCGGTTATTTTCAGCCAGTAGAATCAGATGGTAAGAAGTTTCTTCCTTTTTTTCTCTTTCCGATTGCTTGTCCCATCTACTTTTCGGGGCCAGATATACTTCACAGCCAATTATGGGTTTTATTCCTGATTTTTTTGCCTGGGTGTAAAATTCAATAGCACCATACATAACTCCATGATC
>JADHVN010000057.1 GCA_016783995.1 Actinomycetota bacterium | reverse complement strand
TAACTATGGATGAAATAATGTCAATGCTGGAAGAAATAACTGGAGTGGAGGCATCTCGTTCTAGGGTACCTATCTGGATGGCAAAAATTGCTGGTGTATTTACACCTATATATTATAAATTAACAAATACAACCCCTCGCTTTACAGGGTACTCCATAAGTACTCTCCAGAGTAATTCTTATATAAGCCATGAAAAGGCAAGTAAGGAATTGGGCTACAGCCCCCGTACTGTCAGGCAGTCAATTAAAGATACTATTAAATGGTTTAGGGAAAATAAAATAATTTAACTTGAAAAAGAATTGTATTTTTATTTTATTATAGTATTATTCTTACTAGTATTTAATTGTTCATTTTATAATTTAATAAAGCTGAATTAATTATTTTAATTCTAGTTAATTATATCAGGGAATCCAGTTAAAATCTGGAGTGGTCCCGCCACTGTGATAGGGTGTATGCTCTTTATAATGCCACTGGCAAAAAGCTGCCGGGAAGGCGAAGAGTAAAGTCCCTTAAGCCAGGAAACCTGTTAATATTTAATTAACTCTCTTCGGTTGAAAGAGGGTGATTTTTCATTTTATTAGAAAAACTCCTAACTGAAGAAGGTTAGGAGTTTTTTATTACAGGAAGGGGGTACTGGCAAGGAAGGGAATTGAAAGGTAAAAATAGCAAATTATAAGGGGGTTATGATGTAGATTATTAAGGGTTATTTTTTAATTGACAGGTAAAACATTTAGCAGGAACTATTATGAAAATCATAATGAAAATTTTTATGGAGGGTAATGATGTATAAAAAAATTAGACAAGTTTTAGGAATTATATTAGTAGTCGCAATCATAGTTACAATTGGTATGGTTTCAGGGTGCAATGCGGATGTTCCAGAAATAGATGTATCCAAAAAAGAAGTTAGTGAACCAAGTGAAGAAGAAGTAGCAGGAGAAAATGAAGAGGCAACAGAAGAGGATGCTGTTGAAGAGGAAGCTGCTGAAGAAGAAATAGACTTGGGAATAGAGGTTGTTGATGGGTTGGGGAATGTAGTAACTCTGGAAAGCCCAGCAGAAAAAGTTATAGTTTTTGCACCAAGTGCACTCGAAGTAATTGATGCTATTGGAGGAATGAATAAGGTTATTGGTGTAGATAACTGGAGTGTTGAAAATGAAGAACCACTTGCAGAAGGTTTTGAAGGTTTTGGAGATTTTCAGGGATTGAACATTGAAAAAATTACTGAGGCTAATCCTGATCTTATAATAAGTCTTGCTGGCGGACCTGTAGAAGATTATGAAAGGGTAAGTGAATTTGGTGTTGCAGTGTATACAGTTGAGGTACCAAGCCTTGAAAGGTGTTATGAAGATATTGTTAATATTGGCATTATGTTAGGCTTGGAGGATGATGCTGTTGAAATAAAAGATGATTTTGAAACACAGGTAAATGAAATCTATTCAAAAGTTAAAGATTTAGATGAAAGTGAAAAACCAAAGGTATTTTATGAAATTTTTGATGATCCATTATGGAGTACTGGCAGCAGTACTTTTATAGATGACCTTATTACAAAAGCAGGTGGCATTAATATTGTGTCAAATGATGGTCTTGAAGGCTATGTTGAATATAGTGTGGAAAAATTAATTGAAAATGATCCAGATATAATGATTGCAGGTGATGGCGGAATGTATTCAGCTAAGACAGAAGATGTTATACTTGATGATGCAAGGTTTTCTAGTGTTAGTGCCGTAATTAATAAAAGGGTGTATATTGTTCCTGAAAATTCTGTTGTAAGACCTAATCATAATACCATTAAAGGACTGATGATGTTTGCAAAGGCAATACATCCAGAAATTTTTGGTGAATTTGAAATAGTAGAATAATCAATTTATTTTAGAACTAATAAATAATAATATATTTATAATATGGAGAGGGATTTTTAAATATCTAATCTCTCTCCATGCTAATTTTAATTTTTATGCTATATTATTTTATACAGTCTTAAAATTTTATAAGAGGTTGGAATTTTGAGTAAATTATTTTTTTTACTTGGTGGAGTAAGAAGCGGAAAAAGTGAATACTCGGAAAAATTAGTATCTTCTATTTCTGAAAAAGTAGCTTATATCGCAACATCAGAAATAATTGATGATGAAATGAAAAAAAGAATAGAAGTTCATAGAAAAAGAAGGCCTAAAAGCTGGGAAACTTATGAAATTTTAGGAGAAGATATCAAGATATACAAATTAAGAGAAATTTTTAATCAAATAATTTCAAAAAAAATTGATGTTGTCTTGATTGATTGCATTACTAATCTACTTTCAAGAATTATATATAAATACAAACTTGACGAGGTTGAAGTAATTGATAATAAATTGGAAAAAACGATAGAGGAAGAAGTAGTGCTATTTTTTGATAGTTTCTTAGAGATTATAAAAAATAGTAATCTAAATGTAGTTATTGTTTCTAATGAAGTTGGGTTAGGAGTAGTACCTCCTTATTATCTTGGAAGGATATTTAGGGATTTGATGGGTATTATAAATAAGAAAGTAGCAGGCTGCTCTGATGAAGTGTATTTCTTTGTCGCAGGATTAAGGCAAAGATTAAAATAAAAAAGTAGAGATTGGAAGAATAAAAATTAGGAATCATTGAAAATGACTAAGTTTTTAAATGCTTTAGGATTTTTAACGGTAATAAGGATCCCAGCAAAATTTATATTAAAAAAAGGGGAATTTCCTAAATCTTTGATTTACTTTCCTTTAGTGGGGCTAATAATTGGGATTATTATTTCAGCATTTTACTTGGCTGTAAGTTATATATTTCCTTTAATTTTAGTAGTTATTTTAACTGTTGGTCTAGAGGTTATTTTTACCGGGGGTATTCACTTAGATGGTCTTGCAGATATGTTTGATGGAGCATTTTCTGGCAAAACAGAAAAAAATAAAATACTTGAAATAATGAAGAGAAGTGATATTGGAGTATTTGGTGTACTTATAATAATATTTGTTATTGCTCTTAAAATTAGTCTTATTTATTATATTAGTTTATTAAGTCAAGATAATTTAGCCAAATTTTTTATAATAATTATCTTTGTGCCTGTTTTTGGAAGATGGAGTATTCTTTATTTATACAGTAGGTATGAACCTTTAAGGAAAGAGAGTAGTCTGGCGGGAGTTTTTAGTAGTAAAAATAATAAAAGAACTTTTATTATATCGACTTTTTATGTAGCAGTATTATTTATTGTTTTATATGTAATATCTGGACTTTTTTTAAGCGATAATCTAAGTATAGTTTTGTTTAAAGCTGCTTCGTATAGTTTCTTGTTAATTTTATTGCCTATATTGAAGAGTGCCGTAGTTATTTCATTTACCTTTATATTTTTAATACTGATTAGTAGTTTTTTTACAAAAAGAATAGGGGGCATAACTGGAGATGTTCTTGGTGGTGTTTGTGTAATTGTTGAGGTATTTTATTTAATTATTAGTTACATATTGTTAAGGTTTATTTAATAGGGATGAACAAATTAATTGATGTATAAAATGGTGCATATTTGATATGAGAACATTCAATAAAACATTAAAATATTCGTTATTATTAATTATTGTATTAATTTTATTAATTATTGTTGCTGCTTCTATTGGATCAGCTAGTTTGAGTATAAAAGATACAGCCATTATTATTGGAAGTTATATACCGGGAATTAACTACTTTATTAATACAGATGAGATAAGCCCGCAAAATGTTATTATAATTTCACAAATCAGGCTACCCAGAATCTTTGTAGCAATATTTGTTGGTATAGCTCTGGCAAGCGCAGGAGTTATTTATCAAGGTATATTTAGGAATCCTATGGCAGATCCATATATAATAGGTGTTTCAGCTGGAGCTGCTTTTGGAGCTACTATTGGTCTTTTATTTGCTACAGGGATAAGATGGGCAAATATATCATCTACAAGTATTTTTGCTTTTATTGGTGCTATAGGAACAACGTTTTTAGTTTATAATATTTCCCGGGTAAGAGGTAAGACTTCTGTTGTTACATTGCTCTTATCAGGAGTTGCCCTAAGTGCACTTCTGAGCTCTATTAATTCATTTATTTTAATATTTCGGGCTCATGACCTGGCAAAAGTAATATTTTGGTTGATGGGAGGGTTAACTTCAGCTTCCTGGCAGCAATTTTTCACAATCTCTCCAATTGTTATTATTCTTCTGGCAATATCAAGTTATTATATGAAAGATTTAAATTTGATATCTTTAGGTGACGAGAGAGCTTCACAATTAGGAGTTCATATAGATAGGGTAAAAATAATACTTCTGGTTCTTGCTTCATTAATGGCAGCTGCAGCGGTTTCAGTTAGCGGTATTATTGGGTTTGTTGGCTTGATAACACCACATATTTTAAGGATTATAGTTGGACCAAACCATAAAATATTATATCCAACTTCAGCAATTGCAGGAGGCGTTGTTCTTTTAATGTCTGATACTATTGCCAGAACTATTTTATCACCAAGGGAAATACCTGTAGGGATAATTACGTCAATCATAGGAGTCCCTTTTTTCTTGTATTTATTAATAAGATCAAAGAAACAAATTTTTTAATAATGGTATCTTGTATGTTTTAAGTTAAAAAATTAGAGGATATTTTGAGAAATATTTTATCAGTTAAAAATATAAAATTTTCGTATGATGGAACAGAAACATTAAGTAACATCTGCTTTGATGTGGAAGAGGGCAATTTTATTTCTATTGTGGGTCCAAACGGTTCCGGTAAAAGTACTTTAATTAATGTGATTAGCAAAGTTTTAAGAAATTACCAGGGTAAAGTAATAATTAAGGACAGAGATATAAAAAATCTTAAAACGAAGGAAGTTGCAAAATTAATTGCTGTTGTTCCACAATATACTAATCCCAGCTTTAATTTTACAGTTGGGGAGCTTGTTATGATGGGTAGATACCCTTATGTATCAAGGTTTAGAAGTGAAAAAAAAGAAGATAGGCAAATAGT
This sequence comes from Actinomycetota bacterium, assembly GCA_016783995.1. The sequence goes on along the minus strand of JADHVN010000057.1, from coordinate 3,517 downwards.
TGAAGAAATTATGGAAAAAACTAAAATAACTGAATTTCATGATAGGAAATATAATGAATTATCTGGAGGTGAAAAGCAGAGGGTTATTATAGCTCAGACGCTTGTGCAAAAAACTCCCATAATGCTTCTGGATGAGCCAACTTCTCATCTTGATATTAATTTTCAAATTGAACTTATGGATTTATTTTTTAGATTAAATAGGGATGAGGGTAAGACAATAATTGGTATTTTCCATGATATAAACATTGCAATTCAATATAGTAAAAAAATCATGTTTTTAAAAGAAGGTAATATATATAGTTATGGGGATATAAATAAAACTGTAAATAAAGAGAATATAAAAAGAGTATTTAACAGTGATGTTTATGTTGGTAAGAATCCATTTACAGGTAAAATTTATATAAATCCTACTTTTAATATGAATTTCGGAAAGAGTATTAATGCTAAAGATACAAGGATCCATATAGTAGGTGGCGGAGGTGCAGCATCACCTATAATAAATCTATTTTACCATATGGGTTATATTGTATCATGCGGGGTTATTAATAATCTTGACACAGATCTTAGTACTTCAGAGATGCTGGGTATTTCTTATGTAAGTGAAGCTCCTTTTTCTCCAATAAGTCTTTATTCTCAAAATAAAAATCTGGAATTTATAAAAGCAAGCGATATTATCATTTTACCAGAAATAGAATTTGGCCAGGGTAATTTTTCAAACCTGATATCTGTAAAAGAGGCATTAAAATTAAAGAAGAAAGTCTTTGTTATTGATGGGAAGAGTATAAAAAAAAGAGACCATACAAATGGAAAGGCTGAAAAATTATATAAGAAAATAATGAAAGAAGGAGCAATTGTTGTCAAATCACCTGATCAGATTCAAGAACTATTAGGGGAAGCTAAAAGATATTAGTTTCTAAATAGTAAGATTCGTCAGCTCAATATTTGGATAGATTAAAAAATCTGGGTAAAAATCATTTAAAATAGAATTATATAAAAATAAATAAAGCTATATTATTATGGATAAAATTGAAACCTGGTTAAAGTTTTTAAAATTATGAGATTAGAAAATACCAAATCTAAATCTATAATGATACAGGGGACTTCTTCCCATGTTGGGAAAAGCATAGCAGTGGCTGCTATCTGCAGGATACTGGTGCGGGATGGATACAGTGTGTGTCCTTTCAAATCGCAGAATATGGCATTAAATTCATATGTTACATCATCAGGTGGTGAAATGGGTAGAGCCCAGGTAGTACAGGCTGAGGCATGCAGGCTGAAACCAGAAGTTTATATGAATCCAATTCTTATAAAACCTGTTGCTGATACTTGTGCACAGATAATATTTATGGGAAAAGTTGTAAAAAATATGAGTGCTGTTGAATACAATGATAAGAAAATATATTATTTGGATAAAATCGGAGAAATACTTACTGATTTAGGGAAAAGATTTGATTTTATAATAATAGAGGGAGCGGGAAGTCCTGCGGAAATAAATTTACTTGCAAACGATATTGTAAATATGAAAACAGCAGAGGTTTCAAGTTCTCCTGTAATACTGGTGGGGGATATTGATAGAGGCGGAGTATTTGCAAGTTTTTATGGAACAGTAAAATTACTACCGAGGAATTATAGGAAATATATAAAAGGACTTCTGGTCAATAAGTTCAGGGGAGATATAAAACTTCTCAAGGATGGGAATGATTATATTGCAAAAAAGTTAAAGATTCCAGTTATAGGAACTATTCCTTATTTTAGAGATATCTATATAGAGGAGGAGGATTCTGTAAATCTTGAAAGGGAGAAAGCTAAGGGGCTGATTTTAAGGGGTATCCAGAAGGACAAAAAAGATGGCAGGATAATAATTGGTGTTGTCTACCTTCCTCATATTTCAAATTTTACTGATTTTAACGCTTTTGAGCTGGAAAAAAGCGTAAGCTTAATATACATTAAAAACAGACAGGAACTGGAAAGTTTAAAGCCCCATATGATTATTATCCCAGGCAGTAAAAGTACTATAAATGACTTTCTTTATATAAGAAAGTCAGGATTAGTGGAAGAAATAAAGAAGCAATACAGGAAAGGTACCATGGTGCTGGGTATATGCGGGGGATATCAAATGCTGGGAAAGAAGATCACAGATAAATTTAGAAGCGAGTCAGATATGGAAAGTATTGAGGGCATTGGACTGCTTGATATATCTACAGAATTTTTACAGGATAAAAATACATATCAGGTTGATTTTGAGATTAATGTAAATGCTTTAAACTGCAATCATGATTTTAAAGAAGCTTACAAGAAAATTGTAAGCAGTAGTGTGGAAGCTGTGAGGATGAAAGGGTACGAGATCCACATGGGAATATCTAAAAAAAATCATAGAAAAGGGGATGAATTAATTCCTCTTTTTAAAATAAAATCCAGAGGGGGTGCTGCGACAGAGATAGATGATGGTTTTATTGCATTTGGCAGCAGAACTGGTAGCGTGGTACTTGGTACGTATATCCATGGAATTTTAGATAATTTTATTTTTAGAAAAATTATTTTAGAGCTGCTCAGGAAAAAAAATAATATAAAAGATAGTAGCATTAGTGGTGATTCTGTGTCGTATAAGAACTTTAAAGAAGAGCAGTATGACAAACTGGCAGATATTTTCAGGGAAAATATGGATATGAAATTATTTTATAAAATTTTAAAGCATGGGGTATAATAAAATAAATTTTAGAAAAGGTAATTATATATGAGTTTGGGCAATAAGAAAGAATTAAAACATCAAGAAGATGAGTGCAGGAAGAATGTTAGGGAAGGCCTGGTACTTATAAATACTGGCAACGGAAAGGGCAAAACCACAGCAGCACTTGGGCTTGCATTGAGAGCGGCAGGACATAATTTAAAAGTCTTAATACTACAATTTATTAAAGGATCCTGGAAAACTGGAGAGGCTAAGGCTATTGAAAAATGGATACCTCTTATTGATATTGAACAATTAGGCAAAGGTTTTATAAATTTTAAAAATGGTAAGCCTGTTATATCAAAGGAGAATATAGATAATGCAAGAGAGTCTTTTAAATATGCATTAGATAAAATAAACAGTAACCAGTATGATGTAGTAATTTTAGATGAAATAAATAATTTAATTTCTTATGGGCTTTTAAGGGTCGGAGATGCAGTCAGCCTTATAAAAAATAAGCCGGCTAAGCTTTCGATCATACTTACAGGAAGAAATGCTCCTAAAGAATTAATTGACATTGCAGATACAGTAACTGAAATGAAGGAAATAAAGCATGCTTTCAGCAGTGACATAAAAGCAAAAAAGGGGATTGAATATTGATTTTAAAATAGTAAATAAAAGTTTGTGCTTATTTTAATATTATAGCTTCTGTAATAATAAGAATAATACAAGAACTTGTAAAAATTAAAAAAGAAAGGAATTTGTATTTATGGAATGCAATAAGGACAAGAATTTAAAAGAGTGTAATTGTACTTATGAGCCTTGCTCCCGAAAAGGAATATGCTGTGAATG
>JADHVN010000056.1 GCA_016783995.1 Actinomycetota bacterium | reverse complement strand
TAAATAATAGGAATAGGAGCACCCCAATACCTCTGCCGTGAAATCAACCAGTCTTTAATCTTATAGTTAACATCAAACTTACCAATTTTCTTCTCTTCCAGGTAAGAAGTAATTTTATCTCTTCCTTTTTTAGAAGGCAACCCATTAAAAGGCCCTGAATTTATCATTATTCCTTCACCTGTATATGCTTTTTTCAACCTTCCATGACCTTTCCCGTCAGAAGAAATAACTTCTTTTATTTGTATACTGTATTTGGAAGCAAAGTCAAAATCTCTTTCATCATGAGCAGGGACTGCCATAATTGCGCCTGTTCCATACTCAAGTAACACATAATTTGCTATCCAAATTGGAATTTTTTGCCCATTAACTGGATTTAAGATATATCTGCCAGTAAAACAGCCTGCTTTTTCTGTTTCTATCGAGCTTCTCTCAATATCACTTTGATTTGATATAATACTCCTAATTTTTTTTACTTCTCTACTGTATTTACTATCAGTAATAATTCTATCGATTAATGGATGTTCTGAAGCAAGAATAAAAAAAGTAGCCCCATATAACGTATCAGGTCTTGTTGTAAATACGGGTATGGTTATACCTTCATTATTACCTACTAGTCTAAAATCTACTTGAGCCCCTTCACTCCTGCCAATCCAGTTTCTCTGAATTGTAAGTACTCTTTCAGGCCATCCTCCTAACAGTCCCATATCATCTAAAAGCCTCTGTGCGTATTTGGTTATCTTAAAAAACCATTGTGAAAGAACTCTTTTTTCAACCTGGCTTTCACACCTTTCACATTTCCCTGAAATCACCTGCTCATTTGCAAGTACAGTCTGGCAGGAGTTGCACCAATTAACAGGTGCCTCTTTCTTTTCTGCGAGACCCATTTTATAAAAAAGTAAGAAAAACCATTGTGTCCATTTATAATAATCAGGATTTGATGTAATTATTTCATTCTCAAACTGATAAGTCATTCCCATTCTTTTTAATGCTCTTCTCATTTTATCAATATTGGCTATTGTGCTATCTTTAGGATGTATCTTTTCCTTAATGGCTGCATTTTCTGCTGGAAGACCAAAAGCGTCATATCCAATAGGATGAAGGACATCATAACCTTTTCCCGACATTATTCTTGCTACAACATCTCCAATAGTATAATTCCTTGCGTGCCCCATGTGAGGTTCACCTGAAGGATAAGGAAACATCTCTAAAACATAATATTTTCCCTTGTTTTGTTTTGAGTCTGACCTGAGATAATTTATCTTATTTTTATTCCATTTCTTTATCCATTTTTCTTCTATATCCAGTGGGCTGTAAATTTCACTGTTTGATAGATTTTTCAAATTATACTCCTTAAAAAGAGATATTTGCTGCTTTTACTAAAACTATAACTTCTATTAATTCTGCCACTCTATTACTTTAGAATCTCTCCATAGTCTTTCAAGGTCGTAATAAAGCCTGAATTCATCTGTAAAAACATGAATTACAAAATTATCATAATCTATTAGTATCCAATTACCTTTAGCAGAACCACTGATATGAATAGGGTATAGATTGTATTCCTTTAACTTTATACGAATTTCCTCTTCTATCCTTCTAGTTAATCTTGTATTTTTCGCACCAATAATTATAAAGAAATCAGTAATAATAAGCCTGGATCTCATATCCAGGACTTTTATAAAATTGGCTTTTTTATCATCAGCTATCTTAGCTGTATATTTAACTACTTCTAAAAGATTTTTAAATTTTAATTTTGATTTGGTATTATTTATAGTTTTTTTATTAGTTATTTGTAAAATCACTCCCCAAAATTATACTTATATCAACATTATCTACATTATTATCTGATTTTGATATTACTCCAGCTCCCAATACTTCTTGAAGCTGCTGTGCCAATTCTTCTACTCCTACCTTGGAAGTAAAAATAATTATCTCAGTTTGCTCATAATTCCAGTTATCAGCATTCTTAGTTTCCACTACTTCTATAGCCGGGTCACTCCCGCTGAAATGATCTTCAATTATCTCTTGAGCTGTTGTTGCAAGTCCTCCTGTTCCTTCACCATTAAGTATATTCAGTTTTACAACTAACTCCTCTTCTTCTGCCTCACTTGTTTCTTCTACATCAGTTGTCTGAATAGCTTCTAAATCAAAATCGTGACCTAAAATAATCACTATATCAGTTTCCTGTGTAGAATCTTCCTGTGTAATAATACTGCCGGCCTTAAGTAAACTCTTAAGGTCTTCTGCTGCTGACATTATATGGGATTCTCCTGATTTTATAATAATCTGGGTAATATCATAATTATAATTATCAGCATCTCCAATAGTAGCAACATTAAATTTGCTTTTGCCATCAGAATATTTTAAGCCCCCTAAGTACTCTGAAGTATTGCCAGCAATACCCGGGACCCCCACTCCATTCAATACAGTTAAGCTAACAGTTTCCATAAATTCTGGCTCTTCTATAGCAACAGCTTCGCCAGTTAAAATATCTGGTATCTCAGTTATGTCAGGAACATAAAATATACTTCCTTCAAGCTCAACAGGAGTAACACTTAAAACATAAACCATGCCCTTGTCACTTTCAATTCCAGAAAATGTAGCTATCATTTGAGCCAATTCATCAATACTTAAGTCAGTTTCAATATAATCAGAAACAGCAGTCAGATTTACTGCCAGGTCACCCTGGCTGATACCCATAATTTCATTAAATATTGCATCCAGGAGCAATTTTTGTTTACTAATATTTTCTATGGCAACATCACTATTGACACCACTGAAATATTTTAAAAAATCCACTGCAGTCTCGCCACTAATCAAATTAGTCCCCTGGTTTAGCTCAATAGTATTACCATCACTTCCAGTTATGGTAATACTTTCATCTAACTCCAGGTTGATGCCATCCAATTTATTTACAATATTACATATATCCATAAGCATGTAATTACTAACATTAATTCCCATATTATTCTCTATTGAAAGCTTTAAAAGATCCATTCCACCATACTCAACTGATCTATTAATACTTTCAAGGCCAAAACCAGGAATTTCAACTAAAGTACTTGTCGGAATGCATAAGGATATTAAATTTGATTCAACACTATCATAACTGGAATATAGTATAGAATTAATCTCAGGCTCTAATAAGTTTTCCCCCGCACCTGTAATAACAATACTAATATCCTGCCCTAGCTCCAAATTTCCTGGAACAATAATACTACTAGCTTCAGCTACTTCTCCTCCTGAAAACCACCTATTTTTAATAAATCTATACCCAAAGACAATACCTATTGCTACCAGTACAAGAATGGCCATTATTGCTATTGTGGATATTATCAGTCTTCTTTTCCTTCGCTTTTCCTTTATTCTCTTACTTCTAGATCCGCTATCATCGTATTCTGCAGATTCATAATCTTTAAACTCAAAATCCTCATCCTTGAAAAAATCATCTTCTATATCACGCATGTCTTCTTTCTCGTCTTCATAATCATTCTCGTATTTATCATTATCCCTATCATCTTCTCTATCATCATTCCTGGCACTATCTTCATCATTTCTATCTCTGTAGTCATTACGATCTTCCTTATTTTCATCATGCCTGCTCATGCCGTTGTCACGATCTTCACTATCCTTATCATTATTTACATCATAAAAGTTTGAGTTATTATCATCTGAGGACATTTTATTTACCTCCACAAATATTATTCCAAATTCTGCTAGTTTCAGGGTAAAGTAATTTATTTCTATTCAATACATATATTATATTACTTTTATAAACTTCTAGTAAACATAAATCTATATTTTCATGGGATAATTTTCGTAAATTTTCCAATCTATCATATTTTCTATTCTCTTCCAGTTTATCAGATATATATAAAATTTTATCATTTATACTCATATTACAATACCCTACAGTATGAAACTTAATAGAGTTAAGTATTTCTTCATCGATAATATCAAAGTCTCTTTTAACTAAATAAGAACCTACAAAACTATGTATAAGCGAGGGTGAATTTAATTCAAATTCACTTCCAGCAATTTTTTCATCCTTTACTATTTTGACAAGTTCCTCATACCTAAATATTTTACCATAATCATGAAGGATGCAAGAAATACATAGTTTGAAAAAAGATTCAATCGTGCTACTTTTTTTATTACTACCTTTAAATATGTAAATATCTGCCAATTCTTCGGCAAATTTTAAAGTTGAAATGGAGTGTCGGTAAAGCTCAGGATACATTCTAGATCTAATATCTTTTTTTAAATCCTCTAGGTACTTTTTTTGCTTTTTACTTAAAACTGAATCACTTATATAGTCCATGTTTTAGTATATAATTGCACACTCCTTCTGGAAGTAAATAACTTATAGACCTGTCTGATTTAATTCTATATCTTATATCTGTAGAAGAAATTGCTAGAGCAGGAACTTCCATTATTGATATTTTACCTTCATTCTTATTAAAAAGTTTTTTCGTTAAGTCTTCTATCCTTGAAAGATTGTATCCGGGTCTGGTTGCTGCAATAAAATTACAGAGTGTAATTATTTCCTCAGTACTTTTCCATGCAAGTATCTCAAGTATTGCATCTGCCCCTGTTATAAAATATAGAGATAATCCTTTTCCATATTTTTTCCTTAGTCCTCTTACAGTATCTATAGTATATGATTTACCCTTTTTATCTATTTCTATTCTTGAAACAATAAAATTACTGTTAGAGGCAGTTGCAATTACTGTCATTAAGTATCTATCCTCAGCACTGGCTATTTTTGCCAAAGTCTTATGTGGGGGCTCCCCTGTAGGTATAAAAATAACTTTATTTAGATTAAATTGTTTTAGAGCTTCCTGAGCAGTAACAAGATGGCCATAATGAATAGGATTAAAAGTTCCTCCCATTATACCAATTCGATTATCCTGTTTTTTATTTTTCACTTTTACCCCTAAACAACAACTGCCCTAAAATTTTCTTTTCTAAAAAATCTTATTCATTCCCTTACCAATTTTTACTCTCTTATATGTCCGCTACCTAATACTATAAATTTATTAGTTGTAATTTCACGAAGTCCCATAGGACCGCGCCAGTGTAATTTTTGGGTACTAATCCCTATTTCTGCTCCCATCCCAAATTCTCCTCCATCAGTAAACCTGGTAGAAGCATTAACATAAACTGTAGATGAATCTACAATTTTTGTAAAATAGATTGAATTATTATAATTTGAAGTAATTATTGCATCTGAGTGGTTGGATCCATATTTATTTATATGACTTACAGCTTCTTCTATATTTTCTACAACTTTTACAGCAATTTTTAAATCCAGATATTCTTCATACCATTCTTCTTCAGACGCTAGATTAACCCCTGGATATATCTCTTTTGAAGCCATACATCCTCTTAAAACTACATTTTTTTCTTCTAATGCTTCTAGTACAGATGGAAGTATCTTTTTTGCAATATCTTTATGTATAAGTAATTTTTCACATGCATTGCACACACTTGGTCTCTGAGTCTTGGCATTCACCACTATACTAATAATACTATCAGTACTTATTCCTTCCAAATAATTATCAATATATATATGGCAGTTACCTATTCCAGTCTCAATTACAGGAACACTGGAATTTTTAACTACGCTGTCTATTAATCCTTTTCCACCTCTTGGGATTAGAACATCTACATAATCTCTCAGCTTCATTAACTGCTGGGCATGTTCTCTATCACCTGTTGGGATAATCTGTATGATATCCTCCGGAAGATTATTACTCCCAAGGACATCGCGCATTATATTAACAATTTTTTTATTAGTTGCCAGGGCATGTGAACTGCCGCGCAGAATTACACAATTTCCAGCTTTCAAACAAAGTACCGAAGCATCAACAGTAACATTTGGTCTTGCTTCATAAATTATGCCTATAACACCCAGCGGAACCCTTATATTCTTAAGTATTAATCCATTTGGAAGATTACAGCCGAAAATAACTTCTCCCACCGGATCAGTAAATTCAATCACCTGATCTATGCTTCTGGCAATTTTTACTATCCTTTCTTCATTCAACGTTAATCTATCCAGAAGACTTTCTGATATCTCCAGCTTTCCAGATCTTTCTACATCAATCTTATTTTCCTTTATAATATCATCGCTATTCTTTATAAGTTCATTAGAAATATCAGCCAGTACCTTGTTCTTTAAACCTGTATTGGCATTTGCAATAATAGATGAATATTTTTTTGCATTCTCTGCTATTTTTAATACTATATCCATACAACCTTCCATTCTTTTAATATAGTAAACAAATTACCCATCAAAAACAACCAGGCAATCCCTGTTAATTATTTCGTTACAAAAGGAAGAACTAAATTGTTTTGCAATCTGATTTTGATTTTTCCCTTTTATATTGTCTATTTCTTCAGCAGAAAAGCTGCTAATACCTTTAGCAATTAATTTATTATCTACCGAAAGAACCTTTAAAGTATCTCCTTTATTAAAATCTCCTAATATTTTTACTACTCCTATAGCTAGAATGCTCTTACCCCTATTTTTTATTGCATCTTCTGCTCCTCTGTCAATTATTATACTTCCCTTAGTCCTCATTCCAAAAGCAATCCATCTTTTTATACTCTTTACTTTTTTAATTGTTTGAGGAACAAAAAAAGTTCCGATACTTTCAAAATTTAAGATCTTATCCAGCACATCAGGCATTCTACTATTTGCAATTATCATCGCAATTCCTGAAAAAGAACAAATTTTTGCTGCCTTTATTTTAGTAACCATCCCTCCTGAACCAAATGTAGAGCCAATTCCTCCTGCAATTTTTTCAATATCAGGAGTGACTTTTTCCACAAAAGGTATCAACTTTGCATCACTTGCAGTCTTAGGATTTTTATCATACATACCTTCTATATCAGATAAAATTATTAATGCATCTGCTTCTGCCAAACTTGATACCAGAGCTGCTAAATTATCATTATCACCAAATTTAATTTCATCAACAGCAGAACTATCATTTTCATTAATAATAGGAATCACATTTAACTTAATTAGATTCTCTATTGTATTTCTAATATTTAGATACTGCTTTCTTCTTGTAGTATCTTCCTTGGTAAGCAAAATCTGTCCAACTTTTAAACTATACTCAGAAAATAAATTGTCATAAGCCTTCATAAGCTCAACCTGTCCCACAGAAGCTGCTGCCTGAAGAATACTTATATCATTTGGCCTTTTTAAAATGTTAAGATACTTAAGTCCAGCAGCTATTGCTCCACTGGTTACAATAATAATTTCAATACCTTTTTTGGTAACATTTCTGACTTCACCTGTGAATTTTTTCATGTTTGCAATATCCAGTCCTCCACTTTTTAGAGTAAGACTGCTGGAACCAATTTTTATAACAACTCTTTTTATATTTTTTAAATACTTTTTCCTATCCACTGCTTATCTTTCTATTTTATTCATCTTTTTTTTATTTATCTCTTTATTCTTTAAGCTCAAATACTAAATCTCCTATTATTACAGAACTCCCTTCCTTGATACCCAGTTTTTTTAGTCTATCACCTATTCTCATCTTTTTTAACCTGTTTTTCAAATATTCCAGTGCTTCTTCATTGTCTAAATTTGTCATAGCTACGATTCTTTCAAGCTTTTTATTTTTAACTATATATTCATCACCCATCTTTTTAATATCTATTTTTTCATCTTTTAATCTGGTAGTCTCAATATTATAAATTTTTACCTCCTGCTGGTTTTCGAATCCATAAGTATCTTCATCCCCAGGCTTACTTTCATACTCTCCAATCTTCTTATATAAAGTCCAGATTAATTCATCCAACCCTTCTCCTGTGACTGCTGATATTAAAAAAGCTTTTTTTCCACTTTTTCTCTCTAATTTTTCCTTTAAAGTCTGCAACACCTGCCTGTCAGAAATCAAATCAATCTTATTTATGGCTATTATAAAATCTTTTTTATAAAGGCTTTTATCATAAAGCTTTATTTCTTCCCTTAGTATTTCAAAGGATCTTACAATATCAATATATCCTGTAGCATTCTTATCAATAACAATCGTCTGACCATCAAGAATCATCACTAATACTTTACTCCTTAATATATGCCTTAAAAACCTATCACCAAGTCCTATGCCCCTATGGGCATCTTTAATAATTCCAGGGATATCTGCAACAATAAAAGTTTCATCATCTACTGATACTACTCCAAGGTTGGGAATAATAGTGGTAAAAGGATAATCAGCAATCTTAGGTCTCGCCGCAGATATCTTACTTATTAAGGTGGATTTTCCAGCATTAGGGAAACCAACAAGTGCTACATCTGCAATCAGACGAAGTTCAAGATTAATCCACATTTCCTCAACTTTTTCGCCCTTTTCAGCAAAGGAAGGAAACCTTCTCTTCTGGGATATAAAATTTGCATTACCTCTCCCACTAATTCCTCCCCTGGCAATTATTGTTTTATCTGAATCTTTCCTAAGATCAGCTAAAATTTCTCTTCTTTCATCCTTAATTATAGTTCCTATTGGCACCTG
>JADHVN010000055.1 GCA_016783995.1 Actinomycetota bacterium | reverse complement strand
ACTGCATTAATCATATAATCATCTTCTGCCACTGTAAATTTCTGCGGCATTAATTTTAAAAATCTTTCAATTATATTTTCTTTCTTTACTCCGATAACCGAATCTCTCGGCCCTACCATACCCACATCGGTGATGTATGCGGTTCCGCCAGGGAGTATTCTCTCATCAGCAGTTTGAACATGAGTATGTGTACCAACCATCGCGCTTACCCTGCCATCCAGATACCACCCCATAGCAACTTTTTCAGAAGTAACCTCAGCATGAAAATCTACAACTATTACTGGCGTCTCTTCTTTTATATTTTCCAGAATTCTATCAACACATCTGAAAGGACAGTCCAGATTTTCTATAAAGACTCTTCCACAAATATTTATTACAGCAATTTTGTTATTTCTTTTATCAGACATAATATAATATCCTTTACCGGGAGTCCCTGGAGGATAATTTGCGGGTTTTAGTAGCCGGGGTTGCTGAACGATATAATCATATATTTCTTTCTTCTTGTAAATGTGATTTCCTGATGTCACAACATCTATTCCCATTTCAAGTAATGTTTTGCAAATTTCCGGAGTAATTCCTATTCCTCCTGCTACATTTTCCCCATTGGCAATAACTATATCTGCCTCATTTTCCTTTATAATTTTCGGCAGTTCCTTTTTTAAGATTTCTCTTCCCGGCTTTCCAAAAACATCTCCTAAAAATAATACTTTCAACTTGTACCTTTCTAGCTTTAATTTTTATAAATTCCAGAATACTATTTGCCAGTCTCCATCTTCCTCTTTTATAAGAGATACTTCAATATCTTTAAATACCTTTTCTTCTCCGTCATAAAAATCGGTCAAATCCATTCCCACCACAGCTATATTATTTTTAATTTCAACCCAATTAATATTTATAGAGACAATATCTGTAACATCTTTAAATTCATCCTTAAAACCTTCTAAATTTTTTTGGGATTTATCTCTACTACTTATATACCAATATGCCCCCTCATAGTCTTTATCTATAAGCAAATCAAAAAATACATCTACAATTTCAACCACTTCATTCATTTCAGCCTCAACTGAAAACTTCTCTTTAAAGAAGCTTTTTATGTTAGAAGAGAGAGTACACGCAGAAAAATTAATGCATAAAAAAAGGATTAAAACCAGTAAAAAGCTCCTGACCAGTAAAGTTATGCATTTATGATTTTTAAAAGAAATATTTTTCATTCTATAATTAATTACAAAATATGTTTTAAAAACATATGTAAATTATAATTTAAAATCAATATTAATAAAAATATCCCATAAATAAAAAGATCTGTCTTATCACCAGTTGAAAAACATTGAAGAAATAGCAGACCACAGGATTTATGGTATAGTTAATCTTAAAATTTGGTAGCGGGGATAGGATTTGAACCTATGACCTTCGGGTTATGAGCCCGACGAGCTACCATGCTGCTCCACCCCGCGTTGTATTAGAAAATTTGCAATTAACTTTCTTACCGCAGAAACCTATTATAATGATTTTTCATTTTTTTTCAAACAGTATCACTCATCATTAATTTTTATCTAACAAAAACCTCGCAAGACCGAAAAAGATGAAAATTTAAATATTGGTTAAAAAAGATTATTTACAGGGTGATAATTAAAAAAACCCGGTAATATATTTAATATAAATTCCAATATTGACAATAGTAAGAGCAATTAGTGTAGCCGGTATTGAAAGTTTCATCCACTTTACCCACCCAATTGATTGACCTCTTTTTTCCATTGTAGTATATGCTACCACATTTGCCGAAGCTCCTATGGGAAGAAAATTACCTCCTATATCCGCACCCAATGAGGTTGCCCAGACCATTATTGACAGTGCCGGAATCCCTGCAAACTTAACAATGTTTTGCAGTATGTATGCCATAGAAAGTGAAAAGGGCACATTATCAATAACTCCACTGGCAATACCGGAACCCCAGACAAGTGTGCTCAAAAGTCCCATATGATTACCTTCAAAATGACCTGTAATATAGCCTGCAATTGTCTTTACAACCCCTGTATGCTCCAATCCGCCTACTAATATAAATAGTCCCATAAAAAATAATATCACTTCATAGTTCACTTTTAATAGAATTTTTTCTGACCTCTTACCCAGAATAGTCAGCGCAATAAAAGCAGGTATCATAGCAGCAAGAGGGACTGTAAGTGGAATGTGAAGATATTCTCTTATATAATTGTGTGTAATTAAAAAGAAAATTGCTGTTCCAAATGCGGCCAATGCAACTTTAAGCTGTTTCTTATCTTCTATTGCTCCGGCTGGATCCATTTCTTCAAATTCTTTCTTCGGTATCTTTTCAGATGAAGTAATTGATTTCCGGCTTACCAAATAACAATACAGCAGAGTAACCGCTCCAGCCAGTATGGAAATGGGGGCATTATGAATTACAAAATCATTAAAATAATAACCAAGTTTTAAACCCAGAATTACGTTAGGTGGATCACCAACCATAGTTGCAGATCCTCCAATATTGGCCAGGATTACCTCTGTGATTATTAAAGGAGTTGCATTCATTTTCAGTATTTTGCATAGTTCATAGGTTAGAGTAGCAAAAAATAGCATTACAGTAACACTATCCATAAAAGCTGAAAGTAGCGCTGTTATTATGGGGAAAAAAATGAACATCTTCCCGGGGGAATATTTCAACCATCTTGCAATTATAAGAGCTATAAAAGTAAAAAAACCTGCATCTGATAAAGCTGCAACTATAATAAACATACCAAACAGGAGCCCTATAGTTTCCCAGCTGATAAATCCTATAGCCTCATTTATATCAAAAATATTAAATAAAATCAGTAGCAAAGCACCAGTAAATGCAACTACAGCCCTGTTTACTTTCTCTGTTGCAATACCTGCATATGTTAGTATAAAAATTACTATTGCGATTAAAGCTGGATTCAATTTCTTTCCCGCATATTCTTACTTTTAAATAAAAATTAGTAAAATGCTACCACCTAAAATTTAAAAAAACAAATATTACCAGAAAGCATTATAAGATACTACAGGTTTTCTTATAAGGTTGAGTTTTTTGGGTTATCGTTTTTAGTGTTTTATATTTACCTACGTTTCAATTATCAAAATACGGTCTCTCTGATTATGATCCTTCTCTACTATTATTGCCTTTGGGCTGATGATATCTTCTGACATTTCTTTTAAGGGGATACTTACTTTAGGATCAATTTCAAATAAAATATAGCATAAGTCAGAGGACAGGTAGGACTTGATTTTGGAAAGAATTTTTTCATATACCTCCAGCCCGGTCTTACCTGCCAGAAGAGCAGATTTTGGTTCATACTCTTTTACTTCCCGGGGTAGATTATTGTAATCTTCTTCAGAAATATAAGGAGGATTTGAAATTATAAGGTTAATTTTTTTTTCGTACTGTTTAAAAAAATCAGAATCCTTCTCCGGTACCAGGTCGCATTCGATAAATTTTATGTTCTCAAGTTTGCTGCTATCAAGAATACTTTTAGCATTTTTTTCTGCTATCTCCAGTACATCAGTATTGTTTTCAGTTGCTATTATCTGCCAGGAGGAGTCAGATATTTTTAATTCTTTGCCAATCTCATAAGCAATGCTTATAGTAATAGCTCCACTTCCAGTACCAATCTCTAAAATATTGATTTTCCCCATTCCCAGATTACTTTTTAAAAGTTGAAATGCCCTCCCCACTATAAGTTCGGTTTCAGGCCTGGGTATAAGTACGCCACTGTCTACATATAATTTTATTTTTCTAAAATATGCTTCTTTTAAAATATATTGGATAGGAACATGTTCAAGTCTTTTAAGGATATATTTCTTGTATATTCCCAGTTCTTGCTGGTTTAAGATGCGGTTATAATTTAAATATAAGTTGATTCTGTTTAGATTAAGGGCTGAACTAAGCAATAATTCTGCAGATAACCTGGGCTGGGGAATATTTTTGTTTTTAAAATAATTTATAGCCCAGTCTAAAATACTTTTTACATTCCAGGTTTGCAAATAAACTAAGCCCCTATCTTTTCTATTTTCTTTTCATTATCCGCACTTTTTAATGGATCTATCAACCGGTCGAGATCACCTTCCAGGATTTCATCAAGTTTGTATAAAGTCAAATTTATCCTGTGGTCAGTCACTCTGCCCTGCGGATAATTATAGGTTCTTATTCTTTCGCTTCTGTCCCCGGTCCCGATCTGCATTCTTCTTCTTTCTGTTTGCTCGCTCATCTGCTTCTGTTCCTCTGCTTCTTTAAGCCTGGCTCTTAGAATTTTTAAAGCCCTTTCCTTATTCTGTAACTGTGATTTTTCATCCTGACAGGTTACTACCATACTGGTAGGAACATGGGTTACCCTTACTGCTGAATCTGTAGTATTTACAGACTGCCCTCCGGGTCCACTTGAGCGGAAAACATCTATTCTTAAATCAGATGGGTCTATTTCAACATCCACTTCCTCAGCTTCAGGAAGTACAGCGACTGTGGCAGTAGAGGTATGGATTCTTCCCTGGGATTCAGTAGCGGGAACCCTCTGAACCCTGTGTACTCCGGATTCATACTTCATCGTTCCGTAGGCTCCCTCCCCACCAATCTCAAATATGATTTCTTTAAATCCACCGATGCTCAGACCGCTGGAACTGAGCACAGAATATTTCCATTTCCTGCTTTCTGCATATCTGGTATATAAACTATAAAGAACTTCTGCAAACAATGCTGCCTCATCTCCCCCGGCACCGGCTCTTATTTCAACTATAACATTTTTTTTATCATTAGGGTCTTTTGGAGTTAGAAGTAACTTTATTTTTTTCTCAAGCTTTTGCTTTTTGTCATTATTTTCCTTAAGTTCGTCCTTAAGAAAACTTTTCATTTCCTCTTCCTTTTCTATCTTTAGCATCTCTTCTGCCTCTTTAACGGAAGAAAGAACCTCCCTGTATTTTCTGGCAATAGTTACAATCTCTTCAATTTCAGCTATTCTCTTCCCATATTCCTTTAATTTTTCAGGATTGGAAGAGACATCCGGACTTGAGAGTTTTTCCGCTAGTTTTACATAATTATCTTCATACAATTTTAATTTATCCAATAATGCTGTCATATTTAACCTGCCTTCAGCGCTTTCTCTGCTTCAATAACCTTTTTAAAAGAACTTATAGCTACCTCTATCTGGTCATTATCGGGTTCTTTGGTGGTAATCTTTTGGAGTAAAAGACCCGGGTAAAAAAGTATATTTACCACTTTATATTTGCTGAACTTACCCGCAAGCCTTATAAGCTCGTATGAAATACCTGCAATTACCGGTATTAGAAGTATCCTCGAGATAATCCGCCAAATCATCGGTTGCTTTCCCAGAAAGGCAAAAATCAATATAGCTACTATCATCACAATAAGCAAAAAGCTGGTCCCACATCTTACATGCATAGTACTATATTTCCTGACAATTTCAGGTTTTAACTCTTCATCATTTTCATAAGCCTGAATGGTTTTATGCTCTGCTCCATGATATTGCCATATTCTTTTTATATCCTTTACCTGAGAGACCAATAATATATATATCAGAAAAAATCCAATTCTAATCAATCCTTCAAGAAGATTGTAAACTATAGCATTTGGGAAAAATTCAGAAAAACTCCTGCTAATAACCGTTGGAAGGACAAAAAAAACACCTACTGCAAATACTACCGCGATTATTACAGATATTGTCATTTCCCTTTTGGAGAATTTTATCTCTTCTCCCGTGGATTCATTGATAGAATAGCTTAAAGCTTTAAAACCTAATGTCATACTTTCAATAAGTGCAATTATTCCCCGTATAAATATAAAACCCAGTACTTTATTTTTATTGGTTAAGGAAACATCATTAAAAAGTTTTGTATATATGGTCCTATCAGGCTTTCTTACCGCCAGAGCCCAGAAGTGCTTGCTTCGCATCATAACACCTTCAATAACTGCCTGACCTCCTACCTGATACCTTTCATTAGCCTCAGGCATAAAAATCACTCGCTTTAGGAGGATTTTCACATTTAAATTTGCCTTCCGGACAGGGACCTCTCAGACAATTTGGACCAGCTTCTTCAAAAACTACCGGAGCAACCTTCCTGACCAGTTTCAGCATCTCTTTTGCCAGTTCCCTGATCTCCCATTGCGCCCTGTTGCAGCATCTTACTGTGAAAAAATGTAAAAGCTCCCTGCCATCCATAGTTACAATTATTTTTGTTTCTGATGCGTTGGGTAAAATATACCTTGCGTCTTCAGCTTCAACCCCGCTATCCAGCAACTCTTTATAGAGGTTGTGTATATTTGAAATCAAACTATCAAACTTTTTTTTGGAATCTTTATCCTTTTCTATAGAAGGTGGGGTAACATATTCAAAATTATCCTTAAATTTCACATACCTTTGAGACTGCTGATTATATGAAGCAATTCTGTGCCTTACCAGCTGGTGGGTTAAAGCCCTTGATACACCTTCTATAGCAAATGTAAAATTTATATGTTCTGTAGTACTATGATGACCGCTTTTTATTACAAATCTGACTAATTTTTCGACATCTTCATCACCAAGTTTATCCATAAGCTCATCTACGCCAACAGGTGAGTAACACAGCCTGGCAGCTACTGCTACCATTTTTTCCGGTTCCCGGGTGTATTTAATTAAATTTACTTTCATTTAAGTGCCCTTCTTTATTTTTTGGATTTTACAAGTCTCTTTTTAAATCTTTCCACCCTTCCGCCAGAATCAACAAGCTTTTGCCTGCCAGTATAAAAAGGATGACAATTTGAGCATATCTCAACTTTTATCTCTTTTTTAGTTGATCTGGTTTTAAAAGTATTGCCGCAAGAACATGTAACCGTGCAATCAAAATATCCCGGATGTATTCCTTTTTTCATATTCTTAGATCCTTACTTCCTTACTAATATTTACTTATTATTCTACATCTTAATTATTTCAAATCATAAATACTAACATAAATATTACCAGCCGTAAATATAACCAGTCAAAAATGGGCAAAAAATAAAGTGCTAAAAAAAATATTATAAAAATCTATATTTAATGTGTAATTAGATTTTTATTGATTTAGAAATGTTATATGCTATAACTTTCTTTCTTTATCAAAACTGGCTTTGATAGCTCTAAGAAAATCATCGTTGGACTTTGTATTCCTAATGTAGTCTATTAACTGCTCCAATGCTACTTCAGGCTCTTTTTCATAGATTAATCTTCTGAGTTTCCATACCGTAGCTGCTTCTTCTTTTTCCATAAGTAATTCTTCTTTTCTGGTGCCGGACCTGGTTATATCAATTGCAGGAAAAATTCTCTTATCTGCCAGATGCCTGTCAAGGTTAATTTCCATATTACCGGTACCCTTAAATTCCTCAAATATAACGTCATCCATTCTGCTCCCGGTATCAATTAACGCAGTGGCAAGTATAGTAAGACTTCCTCCATCTTCAATATTTCTGGCTGCACCAAAGAACCGTTTTGGCGGGAATAGTGCAGAAGAATCCACTCCACCGGATAAAACTCTTCCGCTGGCAGGGATTGACAGATTATATGCTCTGGCAAGACGGGTTATACTGTCCAGAAGTATCAGAACATCTTTACCATGTTCAACCAGTCTTTTTGCCCGCTGAAGCACCAGCTCGGCAACCTGGATATGATTATCTGATGGTTGGTCGAATGTTGAGCTTATAACTTCTCCTTTTACGGATCTATCCATATCAGTTACTTCTTCAGGTCTTTCATCAATCAATAAAACTATAATATACACTTCATGATTATTAGTAGAAACACTATTTGCGAGATCTTTTAGTATAGTTGTTTTACCCGCTTTTGGGGGAGATACAATAAGACCTCTTTGACCCTTTCCTATGGGAGCAATCAAGTCTATTATTCTTGGAGTAATATTATCTGACTGGTTTGTTTCTAATTTTAACCGCTCCATAGGATATACAGGAGTTAATTTTTCAAATGGTACCCTGCTGCGTATAAATTCCGGATCTTCTCCATTTACTTTTTCTATTCTAAGCAGTGCATTGTACTTTTCACTTTCTTTTGGCGGCCGCACCTGACCATATACTTCATCTCCCTGCCTTAAGCGAAACCTTCTTATCTGAGATTGAGAAACATATATATCATGCGAACCAGGCAGGTATCCAGATGTCCTCAGGAAACCATAGCCATCAGCTAATATATCAAGTATCCCTTTCATTCTTTCCTTATATAACTCAAATTCTGGCTTTTTTGCGGCTTCCATTTTTTTCTTTTCTTTTTCTTCTGTTACTCCTGCTTCCGCAATAGTCTCTTTTTCGGCTTCCTCTTTTTCTTTCTCTTTAACTTCAACATCTTCTTTAGCTATAGCTCTGTCTTTCAATAAAGACTCCATACCGTCATCAGATACTTCTTCCAATATCTTTTCTACCAGTTCATCTTTCTTTAACTTAGAAATTCCCTGAATATTTAATTGCCTGGCAATAACTATCAGGTCAGCTAAAACTTTCCCCTCGAGAAATCCCCTACTTAATTCTTTCAACTCAGTCATTAATAGATACTCCTTTCATACTTGAGACCATTTTATTCAAATTTTCACCTCTTATGATAAT
>JADHVN010000054.1 GCA_016783995.1 Actinomycetota bacterium | reverse complement strand
ATATTCCTGAAAAATTGATTCTTTTCTGCTTCGTTATAGCCAACAGCACTTGATTTTCCAAACCACTGGGGCCATGAATTAAAGGTAGTAATAGTAATATCTTCCCTGTTCATAGAAAGTATTACCGGTAATATCTGTGCTGCCTGGATTAGCGATATATTACTCCAGACATATTGCCCCATTGTATTTAAGAAATTGCTTAGATTTCCAGAATTGACAATTGATCTTTTTTGCAGGAGCAAATCAGCCAGAAGCATTGCTGATTGTCTCTCTCTGGCATATGCGCCTCCACCATAAAGAGATCTGCCGTGTCTTGCTCTGGAAAGAGCAAGCGCCTGAGTTCCATTTATATGATGCATTCCCGGAGCCAGGTAACACCCGGAAAATGAGTCTGCTATATTTTCTTCAACTGTAGTATCAACACCGCCAAAATAATCAATAAGAGGTTTAAATCCATCAAAATCAGTTACAACATAGAAATCAATCTTTGCTCCCGTAAATCGCTCGAAAGCGCTTACTGCACCGGCATTTCCACCTGAGGCATGGTATGCATTTATTTTACGTCCTTCAAACCAGGTATCACGGGGTATTGTTACCAGATACGCTTTATGGGTATCAAGATTCAGATGAACAAATACATTTATATCGGTTCTCCCGCTAACTCTTCCTCCTGGTCTGTCGGAAGCGCTGTCATCCCCCCAGATAATAAAATTAACTTTTCTTCCTGCCTGAAAACCATCCGCTCCGCTTGAACTGTAACCTGAATATGTTGATGCGTTATAAGTTGGAGCACCAGCATAAGGTACTATACCATAGCTGTTGCAGAGCCCGGCAAATTCCTGCGATTTTAAAAATCCATCTAAAACTAATTTTCTGCTCATTCCGCCTGCCAGTCTTTCCATCCAGGCTTTATAGCCAGTAGCATCAGGCTCCCTGTCAAAAAACGCTCTGTAAAGTATAGTAACAAAAATCTCATTTGAGTGATTCCTGCCTGTGAACTCTTCACTAAAAACAAAACCTTCTGCAACATCTGCCCCGGTTTTAGAGCCATTTAAAAGACGTCCCACCCATTCATTCAATCCTTCAATATCAGGCTGCCTTCCCAGACACTGAACATAAAAACGGGTTACAAAGCTTTGCACCTGCTCTGCCGATCCTCCGTCAAGAATTGTAGGAAAAAGAGTTAGAACCAAAACTCCAACTAAAACTACGATTAAAAAGTACTTTGTTTTGGAAAGTATTTTCCTTAACATAACTTGCTCCTTATGAAATTAAATAATATTTATATTAAGTAAAAATTTCCTATTATTATACAATCATTCTTTCAAGGTTAAAAACATTAAATATATTTAGACTATAAAAATTACAGAGACCTTACCGCTTTTTCAATTATTCCGGCAATTTCCCTATAGTCCTTATCTTTAAATCTTACCAGCTTACCAAATCTAACCGTCACCAGTGGCCATCTGGGCATATGTCCCCACGGCAGTATTCCATTTCTCAGGATATTAAAAAGCCCCTTAATTCTAACCGGAACTACAGAAGCTTCCATATCGGATGCAATTACTCCTACTCCAGGCTCAAATTCTTTAATATCTCCATCGGTGGTTACCCCGCCCTCAGGATAGATCAGCATTGACCATCCCCCGCTCAACATCCTGCCGATATTTTCCATAATCTGTTTGAATCCATGAGTCCTGGAAAGAGGAAAGACATTAATGAAAAGATTTATCAGAAGATAGAACCCGATTGCCTCTACTGCTCGCCTCCACCATGGACCGGATCGGTAGAAAAAATGGTTAAAATGATGCTCTATGGACATAAGAGTTGCCACCCGCTTCCGTAACTTCAGCGGCAGAGAGTATAGCACTACAAAAGTATCCAGTTGGCTTGTGTGATTTGCGGCAAAAACAACAGGTTCTTTTAAGTTCTTTAAATTTTCCCTTCCTTCAACTTTTAGTCTATAAATCACTGACATAAACGGATACAGGATGTACTGAAAAATTACTCTTATAAAACGGACAGGGGCCCAGAACGGTAAACTGTAAAATGGTATTTTCTTCGAGGTTTTCCTGGAAGATTTAATCAGAGTTTCAAGCTCGCCAACAGTTGTGCCTGCAAAAATCTGCGAATCATCCACTTCTATATCATATTTTTCTTCAATAGCACCGGCAAGCTGCACCAGATCAATAGAGTCCAGACCCAGGTCTTTTTCAAGTTTCGCTTCTTTTCTTATACTCTTTGATTTAATTTTGTGGAAATTTTTTATAACTTCCAGTATTTCCTGTGATTTCCTGTAAGGTTTCAACCCCGGGGCCTTCTTCTTTGTTCGCCTGTAAGATACAGCTTCCTCCACCTCATCTCTTTTTATTTTTTCAGTGGAAGTCCTGGGAAAATCATCTCCGTCCCATATACTGCAGCTGTTTATATGCTGATATACATTTAATTTTCTATTGGCTTCTTTTATTATATTCTCCGGACTGGCCCTGTATCCATCATCCAGTATCAGTACTGCATGTATTTCCAAATCGCTCCCCTCCTGTTTTAACCCCAGTGCCACACAATCTTTTACCTCCTTAAAGGTATTTATGACAGATTCAATATCCTCCGGATAGATATTTATGCCGTCAGCTCTTACCATAACTGAATCCTTTCTTCCCTTAAAATAAAGGTTTCCGTCTTCACCCATCTCAGCGAGGTCTCCGGTTTTAAACCAGCCTTTTGAAAAAGCTTTTTCTGTCAGTTGGGGATTCTCATAATACCCGGGGGATACGTTGTTTCCTCTTACATATATTTCACTGTCCACAAGGCGTATCTTCTGCCCATCCAGGACTTTTCCTATTGAGCCTGCTCCGGTTTGTGCAGGATCGGCCAGGGTTATCAGCGGAGCCGTCTCTGTAAGTCCATAACCCTGAAAGATAGTATAGGCAATGCATCTCCAGAACTCATCTATATTCCTGTCAAAAGCCGCCCCTCCCACAATTATGACCATAAATCTCCAGCCAAGCTCTAAATGAATACCCATGAAGGCCAGAAACCGCAGCGGCCATTTAATTTTCTTAAATATATTATATTTTCTCTCGAATTTCCTGTTGTCCAGATCGAAGTTCTTAATTATATAGTCCCTTAACAGTTCCACTACCTTTGGAAGTGTCCCCAGAATCCAGACTCTTTCTTCTTTTACCGCTTTTACAATATCCCTTGGGCTGATACTGCTCATAAAGACTACAGAACTTCCAATCATCATCGGAACATAAATTCCAATAAGCTGACCATACATATGGCTTAAAGGGACAACTGATAAAATTTTCAAGTTCCACATAAGACGGAAGAATTTCCTCCATCTGTCCATAACCAGCTTGATGGATTTTAAATTGGATTCAATATTACGGTATGTAATCATTACCCCTTTGGGGACGGCTGTAGTACCTGAGGTAAAAACAATCTGCGCCAAATCATCTGAAGAGACAGACGTATCCGGATTTTCTAAAGGTGGTATTGATGATAAACGCTCTTCAATATCTTCTATAATTATTGATATCAGACCCGGAAATTTCTTTTCACTGCCAGTATGAACTTTTACTTTAGCCTTTATCTTCTCCTGCACTTTTTTCTCAAAATCAGTACTGGAATTTATATCAAGCGGAACCACAACTGCTCCCTGCAGTAAGCACCCCAGATAGGCAACTACCCACTCCGGCCGGTTCTGCCCTTTTATTATGACCTTATCACCTTTTTTTACCTTGAGCTGGTGGAGCAGTGACGCAAATCTCTTTGCATAATCATATACTTTTACAAAACTCCAGGATACTGTCCTGTATTTTCCCCTGTAGCAGAAATATTTATCTTTAGATTTGATATTTTCATCAATATAGGCAAGCAAGCCTGAACTCATAGATATATCACCCGTTCCTTAGAATATAATATTTAGCCTGTGCAAACACTTATGACATTTTAAAAGCAACTGTAGTTACTTATCTCTTATCTTGCTATATTTTTATTATAGGCAGTAAAAATTTCGGAAGCAATAGAGGTTTAAAAAACTGATAAGTATACCTGGAAATGACAGTAAAAGAAGCCTGTTTACAATTATATAAATCCCAAAAATAAATTTATCTAGTTTTTAACCGCCTTACTGCTATAACAGCTTTTTTTATAAAAAAGGAAAGCAGAAATACTAGCGCCAGAAGTAAAATTATAGTTGCCCCCGATGCAAGATCCAATAAATAAGAAATCCAGAGACCGGTTATGGTTAAAATAATTCCAGTAACAATTGAGCTGATTATTAGTTTTTTCATATTATAGGTAAACTGTCTGCATATTGATGATGGTATGGTAAGTAGTGCGATAACCAGGATGATACCCACGATTCTTATAAGAACAACAACACTTAAAGCCACCATGCAAAGAAGCACTAAATATAAAATCCTGTTAGGAATGCCTATTACTGTTGAAAATTCCTCATCAAAGGATGCTGCATAAAATTCCTTGAAAAATAAAACAACAATCAAAATGATTATAAAATCCATTACAAGCATAATATATAAATCAGATACAGGAATAGTCAGGATGTTTCCAAATAAATAGCTGAAAAGATCTGGCGCATAGCCGGGGGTTAAATTAATAAATATTATACCTGACGCCATCCCGACTGCCCAAATTATACCTATTGCTGCATCTTCGCTTAATTTGCTTCTCTTACTGATAAGACCAATGGTGATTGCCGATAAAAGGCTGAAAGGAATTGCGGCAACAATCGGGTTTATCCCCAGAAGGTAACCCAAACCGATACCTCCAAAAGCTGCGTGCGAAATACCTCCACTTATAAATACTATCTTTTTTATAACTACATAGGTGCCGACAATACCACAGGCTATATTAACCAGAACTGCAGCTATAACAGCGTTCCTAATAAATTCGTACTGAAAAATTCCCATTACTTCTTATGCCTCCCAAGTACTCTATGTGGTATTCCATGAGCCAATATCTCCACAGGACACCTGTAAGCTTCCTCAAGTTTGCCTAAACTGCCTTCTTTTGGACCATGGTAGAACAACTTCCGGTTAAGGCAGAGAACGCTATCAATATAGATGGAAATTGCACCAATATCATGAGTTATAAATACTATAGCCATTTTCTTATTAAGCTCCAGAAATAATTCATAAATTGATTTCTGCGTTTCCGGGTCCACACTTGCCATTGGCTCATCAAGCAAAAGCAATTCCGGCTCCCTTGCAATAGCCCTCGCTATAAGAACTCTCTGCAATTGACCGGCCGATAGCATACTTATATGTCTGTTTCTATATTCAAGCATCCCTACAGTTTCCAGAGCATCTAATGCGGATTTCTTATCTTTTTCTGAATATTTCCTTACCAGTCCCTTATACCTTCCCATAATAACTATATCAAATACATTAATAGGGAAATTTAGATCAAAATAGATATTTTGCGGTAAATAGCCGGCCAATTTTCTGCCTTCTTCAGGATTTTTGCCAAAAACTTTTACTGTTCCCCTATCAGGTTTCAATAACCCCAGCATAATCTTAAGTAATGTAGTTTTTCCGCCACCATTGGGACCTATTATGGCAATAAAATCATTTTGCTTTATTGAAAAGCTTATATCTTCCAGGACTGGTATCTCTCCATAATAAAAGAATATATTTTTAAAATCTACAATAGTATTATTTTTCATTTCAATTAGCCTCCGAAATAATTAAATTTCATTCCATGGCCCCGGCAAAGGCTTCTGCAGCTTTTCTCATATTTTCCAGATAATCTTTCTTAAGTGAACTTACAAGAAACACTTCTCCTCCAATCTCTCTGGCTACAGTCCAAGCACTTTTGGTACTGAATTCCGGAGAAGCAAAAATCACCTTAATATTATATTCTTTAGCCTGGCTTATCAAATCTTCAATACCCTTAGCTGTCGGCTCTTTTCCCTCTTCTTCAATAGGTATCTGTTCGATACCGTAATCTTTTGCAAAATAAGCCCATGTAGGATGAAAGACTATTATCTTTTTATTTTCTTTTCCCGAAAATGTCTGGACAATTTCATCATCCAGTTTATCCAGCTCCAACAGGTAGCTGTCCAGATTTTTTTTATAATATTTCTGATTCTCAGGATCTATTTGAACCAGGCCTTCATAAATATTTTCAACCATTATTTTTGCATTTGCCGGTGAAAGCCATATATGAGGGTCAATTCCCTTAAGATCACTTTTGGCTTTATCACTTTCATCATACTCATAATATACCGCAGCTTCACCATATTTATAGCTTACTGTAATAAACTTTACTCTGCTGGAACAATCCACCACAAGCATTTCCCCATTCATCTTAATTATTTTATCCATCCATGCCAGTTCAAACTCAATCCCGGAACCAACTTTGGCATAAATTTTAGCTTTACTAATCTCCTCCAGCTGACCTGGGGTAGGTTCATATGCATGTGGACTGGCTCCCGGAGGAACCATAACAGTAACTATTACTCTGTCTTCTCCAACTCTTTCTACAAATTCAGCCTGTGGCGGTATGCTTACTACAACCCCAATTTTTTCTTCATCAACATCTTTATCTGCCTTCTTGGTACAGCTTATAAATGTTCCAATTAAAAAGACTGAAACAATTATGCAAACTATTACTATTAATATACGTTTCATCTCTTTTTTGCTGCAATTTTAAAATAAATAAAAAATCTGCTGATACACTATGTATACTATGACAGATATAGCAGATATCTATTATAACATTTCTTATATCAATACTGTCAAACACTACAAAAGATTAATGAAAATCCGGAAATTTATATAGCTAAAAGTATATCGCCCTCCTTGACAAAAGGCATAAAGCTGATAATATTAAAACAAGTAGTTTATATATGTAAATCCACATATACACAAAAGTTTAAAGTCTAATAATATAATTTTGTCTGAGGTAAAAAAATGAGTAAAGAAAATTCAAATAAAATCATATACTTTGCGATTATCCTGGGAATATGCCTGATAATAAGCGCATCAATCGGTTCTTTTACATTCTATAAGGTAAGATCACCTGAGGATACCCTTTCTGTAACCGGCTCGGTAAGAGAAAAGGTCACTTCAGATCTCGCTAAATGGACTGCCAATTTCTCAAGGACTGTTTCTGCTGAAGATTTAAAGGCAGGATATCAAATGATGAAAAATGACCAGAGGCTTGTACTGAACTTCTTTGAAGATAACGGATTTAATGAAGAAGATATAACAATTTCACCGGTATTTATGGAGCAATTATATATGTATGATCCAAATGCTCCAAAAGAAAATGTCTTAAGGCAAACTGTAGAAATTCAATCAAATGATGTTGAAAAAATTACCTATATGGCTAAAAACACCCAGAAACTCATAGACCAGGGGGTCGTATTTTCTATTCAATCCTTAGAATATTATTATTCAAAACTTCCGGAACTTCGCATTGAATTAATCCCGGATGCAATAAATGACGCCAAGTTAAGAGCACAAAAGATTGCTGAAGGCAGCGGCAAGAAAATAGGAGTAATAAAATCCGCAAATCTTGGAGTGGTCCAGGTTCTGCCAGTAAATTCTACAGAAGTCTCAGATTGGGGAACCTATGATACATCAACTATCGAAAAAGAAGTAATGATACCGGTTACAGTGATTTTTACCCTAAAATAAAAAATGGGCTTTTCTTTTCTGCTTTTTGGCTGCCTATATATTATCATTTACTTTTTTGGTTTGTTTTTTATACCAGCACCTTTTGCTTTATCGTTATTATTTATATCATCGTTAGAAACATTTTCATCAATTTCCTCTTCTATTAACTTTAATTAATACTTTTATATGATATATTAATTTTTATAACACAAAAAATAATCTGGAAGTTGATTTTATTGTAAAAAAAGAAACAGGAGAAAAAGAACTGATACAAGTCTCATGGAGTTTAGATGATAAAAGTCATTCCATATATTTATCTATTATTTTCTCGGCTTTGTATTTTGAAATGTTATACTTAAAAGAAATTAGTAATAATAAAGAAACTTTTTACATTCGATAAGATTGGCTCCCCGGATTGAACAATGTTGATAACAAATAATTATTTGTTAAACCTTAATAGTTGCAAGCACCTTTATTTCTTTTTGTTTTTATTATTTTAAAAATCATAATTAAAACCACATAGTTCCATCGGCTTCAAGCACTAAATTATTTAAAGTTGCAGCACCAACTACCCTGGAACCATCCACAAAATCATCAGGCGTTAATTTTTCCCCGAATAATTGCGCGCTTTGCTGACATATAAGCAGTTTTATTCCCTGCCTTAAAGTTTCATCAATTACATCCTTTAAAGATGGAAAATTACCTATCTTTATTTTCTCAGCTTCTCCTTTTTTTACGACAGTTACTCCTTCTCCTAAGAAATAAATAGTTGGTTCCACATTCATTGCTAATGCTGTTTGTGCTAATATAAAAGGTGAATAAAGTCTTTGTGGTGTATTTACACCACTTGTTTGTACATATAATAACTTCTTTTTAGCCATTTACTCCTCCTAATTTACTTATACATCTTTTTAATGTAGAAAATAAAATTATCATTATTCTTAGTCATCTTTATAAGTTTGTTACCAGTAGTTTTTGCCCAACTCTTAATATCTTCTTCGGACGCAGGATCATCAGCTACTAGTTCCAGTATTTGTCCTTCTTTCATGCTATTGATCTTTTTCCCTGTT
>JADHVN010000053.1 GCA_016783995.1 Actinomycetota bacterium | reverse complement strand
CTATAATTCTTAAAATCTTCTGGAAGCATACCGCTTTTGTTAAGGTCAAACACGCTATCATCCCTGTCAAGTATCCTCACAGTGATATTCTCACCATAAACCGACGGGATGGATGCAAACCTTAAGTCTATCATCCTGTTCTGGAAATTAATGGAACCCCTGCCATCCTGGGGCAGCCTGTTTTCAGTGATATCAAGACCCCCCATGATCTTGTAACGTGAGATCAGCAGTCTCTGTACCGTCTTTGGGACATCCTTTATCTTCTGAAGCACACCATCGACCCTGAACCTTATGGTGCAGCTCTTCTCCTGTGGTTCTACATGGACATCGCTTGCCCTTAGCGATACCGCCTTCAGTATTATCTGATTGGCAAGCCTCACAAGGGGATTCTTTTCTACCAGGTCCTCTTCATACTTATCAGCAATAGTAAGGTCCTCATCCTTCATTATCTCCTGTACTTCTTTTAGGCTGTAATCGTCAGAAGTATAGAGCTTGATAATATCAATTATATCTTTTTGAGTGGCAATAAACGGTTTTACATTATAACCGGTAAGAAGCCTTACCTCATCGATCGCATTTATATCCCTGGGGTCGGTCATTGCCACATGAATGGTACTGTCTACCAGCTTAAACGGAAAAACTTTTCTTTTAAATGCGAATTCCTTGGAAATAAGGTTTGATACAGACGGATCGATATTGTCCTGTATCTTTGAAAGCTCGATCGTGTCAAACCCCCTCTGGAAAGATATCAGCTCGATCAGCGTCTCATCGCTTATAAAACCTTTCCTGATAAGTATCTCTCCCAGCTTTTCACCGGTTTCGTTCTGTATCCCAAGAGACTCTTCAAGCTGAGTTTCTGTAATAAGCTTTTTATTTACAAGGATCTCACCGATCTTTTGTCTTTTAAAATCTAATTCAACCATATGCTACTAAAATATCTTAATAAAATAATTAAATATTCTAATTAGAAAATTCTATATATCTTTTTTATAATTATTATTCCCTATTATAATATATCTATGGCAATAATACACATCCGGATACTATAATTCTCAATAATTTACTATGCAGATAGTCCTCTATCTTAACACTCTCATCCCGGATTTAGAAAACCTAAGGATTCTCGCTTTTGTTCCCTAAAAATTTTATACACTATATTTAGAAATAAATATACGTATATATTTTAAATCATATCATTATTTATTACGGTTTATTATACCTGCCGTATACCCTGCTCCAAAACCATTATCGATATTTACTACAGACACACCGGGACTGCAGGAGTTCAGCATTGTAAGAAGCGGTGCGATACCTCCAAGACTTGCCCCATAACCTATGCTTGTAGGCACTGCTATAACAGGACATTCTACCATAGCGCTCACAACTCCCGGAAGAGCGCCTTCCATACCGGCTACTGCAACTATTACATTTGATTTTTTAAGCTGGTCTTTAAAACTCATCAGGCGGTGTATGCCCGCTACACCGACATCATATATCTTGTTTACCCTGTTTCCCATAAGATATGCTGTAATGGCAGCCTCATCAGCTATCTTCATATCAGAGGTTCCCGCGCATATAACAGTAATACCTTCCTTCAGCTCATTTTCATTGATATCCAGGGGTGTGTATACTATCCCTGCAGAGAACTTGAGGGTGACACCCTTTAGTTTCTTTTTAAGCATCAGGTAGATATCTTTATCTGTCCTTGTGATCATAAGTATTTTTGAATACTTCAATATCTTCTGTGATATCTCCAGTATCTGCTCTGCTGTCTTATTGGTACCATAGATGACTTCCGGAAAATCCCTTCTGAGTATTCTGTGATGATCCACTTTTGCGAATCCTATATCCTCAAAATACAGGTCCTTTATCTGTTCCAGGAAATCATCAGTGGAAATATCTCCTTTTTTATAACTTTCCAGAAATCCTTCTATAAGTTTATTTATATGGCTGTTCATGTTTCGGGCTCCTATACGGACCTTGAAAGACTACCTGATGCAGGCCATACATTCCGGGCCTGATCGGATAGAGGGAGGTTTAAGACCTCCGACCCCCCACACCACCGTATATACCATTCGGTATACGACAGTTGAATAATTTAACGAATTAAACTGTGTCTTTCTACTAGCTTTATAAGTCCCTTATCCCTGAAGTAGGCAATTCCCAGTACTGTATTCAGCTGTGGCGGCATTTATAGTCCCCAATACTTCTTTTTGGAACTCTATTCAATTATATATTAAAAATGGAATAATTTCCCTGACAGGTCCGCAATAAGTACCGCAGTCTCTATCGATACAACTGATATAAGCTTTATAAGTATATTCATCGAAGGCCCTACAGTATCTTTTAGAGGGTCGCCAACGGTATCACCGATAACAGCTGCGGCATGTTCAGGGGTACCCGACTTGCCTTCCTCCTCGATCTTCTTCTTTGCATTGTCCATCGCACCGCCTGCATTGGCCATAAATATGGCCTGTGCAAACCCTGAGAGAAGCGTGCCGATTATAAGGGCTATTACTCCGCCAGGGCCAAGCAGTATGCCTATTACTACCGGTATTGCAAAAATAAGTATACCGGGAATAATTATTCCTTTCTGTGCGGAACGGGTCACGATTGCAATAAATGCTTTAGAATCTCCCTTTTCCTTGCCGGAAAGTATGCCTTTTATCTGCTTGCGCGCCTCTATTACAACCTTATTGGCAGCTTTTCCGACTGCATTCATAAGAAGTGATGCAAAAAGAAACGGCATTATTACTCCTACAAAAAGCCCTGCAAGGATCTTCGGGTCCTTCATAAAGTCGAGCATGACATTTGATGTAAGGAGCTCGATCTTTGAAAAATAAGCCTGGCCGAGTGCAAGAGCTGTTATGGCGGCACTTCCTATTAATATGCCCTTTCCGATAGCAGCAGTAGTATTTCCCACAGCATCAAGCTTATCGGTAGTCTTTCTCACTCTTGGGTCAAGCTCTGCCATCTCAGAAATTCCTCCCGCATTATCTGCTATCGGTCCATAGACATCTATGGCGATGGCAAAGGGAGAAGTCGAAAGCATGGCCACAGCTGCTATAGCTACGCCATATAGGCCCATCTTGAAATCAGTTGATCCTCCTGAAATATAGAAGCTTGTGAGCATGACCACTATTACGGTAAGTGCCGGGAGTATGGCTGATTCCATACCGTATGCCAGCCCGTTTACGACCAGTGTTGCAGGACCAGTCTTGGCCGATTCTGCGATCCCTCTTGTCGGCCTGTACCTTGAATCTGTATATAGAAGTGTAAAGAGTCCTATTAAAAATCCTGCTGCAAGCCCACATATTGCAGAATAAAAAAGGAAGTTGAAACCAGTTCCTATAACATATTTTACTATAAAAAATGAAAATCCCATTATAACCAGCACTGTTATCAGGAGCCCTGAAAGCGTAGTCCCTGTAAGAAGGGATACTGTTGCATTTTCCTTATATCTTGCAACGATAAGCTTTATGACAAAAATTGCAATAATGGATGCCAGCGCACCGGAAGTGGCGATTATCATGGGAAGTATTATGGATCTTACCATAAGGGGTGATCCCTGAAAGGCAAGAAATCCCAAAAACTCGGTTGCTATTATGGAACCTACCCAGGATTCCAGCGCATCTGCCTTCATCCCACCGACATCACCTACATTGTCCCCTACATTATCTGCTATCGTAGCAGGGTTTCTGTAGTCATCTTCCCTTAGCCCTGATTCTACCTTGCCCACATAATCAGCACCCATATCTGCTGCTTTTGTGAATATCCCTCCGCCGGTCCTCATAAAGAAGGCTGCAAAGGATGCACCGATTGTAAATGTGATCAGGATGTTTACAACAGAATCAAGTGTTACAACCAGTTCCCCGCCACCCCTTCCATACCACCAGAAAAGGAGATTGAACCATAATGCGGTGTCAAAGAGTGCAACAGTGGCCAGAAGAAGTCCGGAAGAGGAAGCTGCAGTAAAAGCGATATTCATCGCCTCTCCAAGACCTTTTTCCTTCGCTGCAAAAGTCACCCTTGAGTTTGCTGTAGTAGATATCCACATGCCGATATAGCCAATGAGCAAACTGAAGCCCATACCTGTGGCAAAAGCCGGTATGGATGCAAACTCCAGATAGTCAAAGTATACCATTACTCCCAGAAGTGCTGTTATTACCACGAAGAAAATGGATATTATTTTTAACTGTTGATTAAGATAACCCCTGCTGCCTGCAAATATGGCATCAGATATTTCTATCATCCTCTTTGTTCCCCTGCTCTTTTTCGATACCAGCACGGCCAATATAATGGCCAGTATGAGCGAGATCGCAGCTCCGATGAAAGGAATGATCCTAAAAAGCATCAAATTAGACACTTAATACCTCCCTATTTAGTTTAAAGATTATATTCAAATTAGACACTTAATACCTCCCTATTTAGTTTAAAGATTATATTCATTTAAAAACCTACAAAATGTTCTGCATTATTTTACTTAAAATAGGATTATTAGGCAATGAAAAATGTTGCATCATATTGCACAGACTATTTTCTAATGATAATATAATTGGAATAATAATATTTTGAAGGAGTATTTTATGGATAATGGAGAAATTGCAGGTATTTTCGGTGGAGCTTTTGCTATAATTGTATACATAGCAGTCGTAGTTTTAATGATTGCGTCGCAGTGGAAGATCTTTACAAAAGCTGGCAAACCTGGCTGGGCCTCACTTGTGCCTATCTATAACATAATTGT
The DNA here is from genome assembly GCA_016783995.1 of Actinomycetota bacterium. The sequence continues at coordinate 4,216 of JADHVN010000053.1, read as the reverse complement.
GTTGCTGGAAGTCACAAGACAGCCATTATGGATGATATTCCTGCTAATTATTCCAATTGCAAATATAGTTGTTATGATTATTGTCGCTATTGAACTTTCAAAGAGTTTTGGTAAAAGTGGCGGGTTCGCAGCTGGCCTGATCTTATTACCTATAATATTCTATCCAATACTTGCTTTTGGGAGTGCCAAGTATCAGGAAACAGCACCTGTTTCTGCATAAGTAAAAAAATTAAAGCAATTCGATGTCCTTATTGCCTCATACAAAAAGGTACTCGAAAGCTAATACGTTGCTTCATAGAAAAAAGTACCTGTAACCAATACAGAGTAGTAATGATATACAGTAGTAAAATAGATACACTACCCCTTGATATATCCGTAAGCCTCCGCATTTATTGCAGCTTCCTTTCTTACCTTACTTTTTAAAACATTTAATTTAAGCAGCTTCTCCTGCAATCCTGCTATATTTTTCTTAAGCTTAACAGGATTTAAACTGTCATACTCCCGCTCAAGTCTTGCCTTTATTTTATCATCAATATGCTCTGACTCAAGTACTCTTCTAAAAGGAGTTCTTGCCTTATCATACTTTTTAGTGACCTTGCTTCCAACCCTTTTCTTTGAGATAAGTTTTGTAACCGGTATAAAAAAGTTATTATACCTTCCAAGATAAAGGTAAAGCTTATTTAGAAGGCAAAGCTCCTCTTCAGTATCATGTCTTAAGTATCCTACGGCACGTCTTACGACCGAGTAATTCTTCTGCTCCACAAAACATGAATCATTTTTCTTATATGGACGTGACCGGGTAAATGTAATTTTATTTTCCGCGCAGTAGCGGATCATGATATCGTTAATAAATTCAGATCCATTATCAGAATCAATTCCAACTATTTCAAATGGAAACCTGGCTGAAATTATCTTAATTGCTCTAAATACATGCTTCTGTGCCTTGTTCTTGCATGCTGCAGTCTCATCCCAGCATGTGGCTATATCTACAAAATTAAGGCTCTGTATGTAGTCTCCGGAGGTGTTTCCGCCATCATGGCCCACAAGATCCACCTCTGTAAAGCCGGGCTTTGTATCGTCCCAGTCTGCAAAGGTCCTTACTGGAATCTGGTTTTTAAGAAGTATCCCCGGCTTTGTGCCCTTCCTTCCTTTACCCAGCCTAAATTTATCCTTTTCTGATTTTAATAGCCTGTCAATTGTAGAAGCTGAAATCTTGGTAAGTTTTTCTCTTACCTTATCTGTTAGATCTATTTCCCTGTGATATTCCAGTTTTTCTACTGCTTCAGCCATAAATGGAGCAAGTCTTTTTGAGCAGATAAAATCAAATACTACCCAGATCTTCCTTAGGGCCAAAAATACATCATATGTGTATATTCTGGGTTTTCTGTATTTTTTCCTTTTTCTTTTACCAATAATATATTTTATTCTCCTGCCGCCTATTCTGCTGTACCCTATAACTTTTCCTACCTTTAGCCTGAGTATTCTTGCCGCATAATTTCTGTTATAGCCGGTGGTGGCAGTAAATTCATCCAGGATCACCGCCTTAGTCTTTTTAGTAGCTTTATTATATCTATTCTGAATTTCTGCTGTTAATGCTTTTTTCTCCCTCATAGTTAACATTGCCTCTTTCCTCCTCTATATCAAAAAAGACATTTTTTCTTCTAGAATATAGAGGTTTTTAGTTATTTACTAAAATATTTCGAGTACTTTTTTCTATGAGGCAACGATACCGTTTGGAGTACTTTTTAAGTGAAGCAATTCGATGTCTTGACATCATTTTAAATGATGCTATGATGACAATATGAGAACAACAATATCAATAGACGATGATGTGATAGAACGGGCACGTGCCATTGCAGATAAATTGGGTACACCATTTAAAACTATTGTCAACGAAGCTCTTCGTAATGGTCTGGATCAAGTGGAAAAACCGGCAAAGCAGTGCAGCTATAAAACAAAACCTCATAAAATGGGTCTTCGGGCTGGCCATAATATAGATAATATTCAAGAACTGCTGGCCCAGATCGAAGGTGAGGATAGCCATTGATTCTCGTCGATGCTAATATCCTATTATATGCGGAAGATTCTCTTCATTCCCGTCATCAGGAAGCTCGTATATGGTGGGATAGACAACTATCCGGAACTGGTGTTGTCTGCCTTTGTTGGATGGTTATCTCTGCGTTTATCCGTATAGGAACTAATCCGAGGGTCTTTGAATACCCGCTCTCTCTCGAACAAGCACTCGCTCGCCGCGTACAGAGCTGGTTGGATCAGCCATGTACGAGAATCATCCGGCCGACCGAACAACACTGGACTGTTTTTAAGCAGTTACTCACAGATGGTCAGGCTGCTGCTAACCTGGTTTCAGATGCCCATCTGGCAGCTCTGGCCATTGAACATGGCTGTAAGCTTGTGTCTACCGATTCTGATTTCGCCCGTTTCCCCAAACTGAAGTGGAAGAACCCTCTTGCCTGACCGACAATCTTAATCTTTTCAAGCCCTGGTAAACTTCATCTACTTTTTTTCCTTTTCCAGGTGCATAAGCCCATATACGATGGAATCCTCTAGGGCCTGCCAGCTTGCCTCAATGACATTCTCAGAGACTCCTATAGTACCCCAGGTCTTTTCTCCGTCAGATGACTCTATCAAAACGCGGACAACAGCTGAGGTCCCTTTTTTCTGGTTCAGGACCCTTACCTTGAAGTCAGTAAGCTCGATCCTGGCAAGGCCCGGAAAACAACTCTCTATAGCTTCCCTTAGTGCGCTGTCAAGCGCATTGACAGGTCCATTACCCTCTGCTGTTTTTATTATCCTTTTCTTTCCGACACGGACCTTTACCGTGGCTTCCGACATCATACCGCCGTCTTTAGTCCTCTCGTTTAATACCCTGTAGCTCTCAAGTGTGAAAAATCTACTTTTCCTGCCGCCTGCTTCTTCTACAAGCAGCTCAAAACTTCCGTCAGCAGCCTCGAACTGATATCCCTGATGCTCAAGATCCTGTATCTTTTCAAGTATCCTGCTTACGGTCTCCACATCATCTTTTAGGTCTATTCCCAATTCTTTCGCCTTAAGTATTATTGATTTCTTTCCTGACAGCTCGGACACCAGTATCTTTCTTGTATTTCCGACCTCTTCAGGCCTTATATGTTCAAAAGATTCAGGAGTCTTGCTGACGCCGCTGGCATGCATCCCACCCTTGTGTGCAAAGGCAAAATGTCCCACAAAAGGCTGGTGGCTGTTAGCTATCTGGTTTGCGGTCAATCCAGATCCACAGAAAGAAATAACTGGTAAACATAATAGGCATAAAACTAAAAAATAGATAAGAAATAAAGACTTTTACATTTAATTAATGTTTATGACCTTCCCTTATCCCAAATTGTCAAATAGTCTAATCCCTCAAACAGCGGATAGAACACCCCAACTCCCCACTGAAGGAGCCGTATCTGCCTATACTACTGGAATCGTAGCTCAGGAGACGGTGCCATGTGTAAGGATCACTGCTCTTCGTAGCCGACCACCAGAAGCCGTCGTAACCAATGAGGTAAAATGGTCCATAGTAGTCACGGTAGCCGCCCGGAAGAGCTGTAAAACCACTTTCGTTGGTAGCGCCAGTATTGGGGCTGTTCCAATGTGTTATTCCGGTTTCTTTCATTTTGCCACTGGCAACGCTTCCTCCAAGATACATCTCAAGTGTCTCCCACTCTGCATTGGTAGGCACATGCCAGCCTTCGGGCGCTATATTACGGCTGTCATTTACAGCATACCAGTTGTAGAGACTACCATAGGTGATTGCATTATTTACATCGTTATTATAACTGCAGTAAGCCCCTGTTTTGAGACTTTCCCATTGTGTGCCATCGGTAACATTCGGTATCGGGTCGCCATTGCGGTAATGGGTTACTTTAAGGTTTTCTACCATCCATACCTGTGTACCTATAGTTACTGTATGGTACACATTACCGTCAATGTCAGTAACAATATCAGCTTCCTCTGCTATTTCATCTAAAGGTGCTACTTCTTCTTCAATTGCAAATTCTTCAGCTACCTCGACTGTTATACCTAAACTGTCAATCCGGTCCTCTGTGTCAGTTATAGTCACTTCTATTAAATAACTGCCGGTATTTTCGGGTGCTGTCCATTTTGTATTTTCACTTGAAGCATTTTCAATAACTCCATAAGAGGCAGACCACATTACTTTTATATCATCTTTGCTCTG
>JADHVN010000052.1 GCA_016783995.1 Actinomycetota bacterium | reverse complement strand
TCCTGAATCCTGTTGGCCTTCCTTTTAAATTAGGATCATGACTGAGTGAAAGATGAGTCTTAGCCATACACATAGGCAATTTGTCAAATCCCTGCTTTGTATATAAATCAATCTTCTTTTCAGCTTCAGCTGAGTAATCCACTCCATCAGCGCCATAAATCTTTTCAGCAATAGTTTCAATCTTTTTCTTTATTGGCCAATCAAGTGGATAAAGGAATTTAAACTCAGATGGTTTTTCTGCAGCCCTTACAACTGCTTCTGCAAGTTCTGTTCCGCCATCTCCACCTTTCAGCCATACCTCGCTGACAACTGCGTCTTCTGCTCCAGCAGCTTTTGCTCTTTCTCTTACTGCATCTATCTCTTCCTGTGCATCAGCAGTAAAATTATTTATAGCTACAACTACAGGAACTCCAAACATTTTCATATTCTCAATCATCTTCTCCAAATTCTCACAGCCTTTCACAACTGCCTCGACATTTGGTTTGTCCATTAATTCTTTATCAACGCCCTGTCCTGGAATAAACTCAAATCCTCCGCCATGCATCTTAAGTGCTCTAACTGTAGCCACGATTACTATTGCATTAGGTTTTAGTCCACTATACCTGCATTTAATATTTAAGAATTTTTCTGCTCCGCAGTCAGCTCCAAATCCGCTTTCAGTAACTGTATATTCACCAAGTTTTACAGCCATCATATCTGCCAGTATTGAGCTGTTTCCATGAGCAATATTTGCAAATGGACCTGCATGAACAAAGCAAGGCGTGTGTTCTAATGTCTGAAGAAGATTAGGTTTTATAGCATCTTTTAATAGAACTGTCATTGCACCTGCACATTTTAAATCCTCGGCAGTAACAGCTTTACCATCGTATGTTGAACCAATTGTCATTCTCGCCAGTTTCTCTCTTAAATCTTTTAAGCTTGTTGTAAGTGCAAGAATTGCCATAACTTCAGATGCAACTGTAATATCATAACCTGTCTCTCTTGGAACTCCATTTAGAAGACCTCCAAGACCTATAACTATATTTCGAAGCGCTCTATCGCTGACATCCACAACTCTGTTTAGAGTTATGCTGAATGGGTCAATATTTAATTCATTTCCTTTCATTATATGCGTATCTAAAAAAGCAGCTAAAAGATTATGTGCTATCCCAACCGCATGAATATCACCAGTTAGATGCAGGTTGAAATCCTCCATTGGAATAACCTGTGAGTTTCCACCACCAGCAGCACCTCCCTTTATACCAAATACTGGGCCAAGGGATGGCTGTCTTATACAGGTAATTGTATTCTTACCTATTTTATTTAACGCCATGCTGAGCCCTATCGTAGTAACTGTTTTTCCTTCACCCAGAGGCGTGGGAGTAATAGCTGTAACATCAATATATTTCCCGTCAGGTTTTCCTTTTAATTCTTCAAGCAATTCCAGTTTCACTTTTGCTTTATAATTACCATACAACTCCAGGTAATCTTCATCCAACCCTATTGATTCTGCTATTTCTTTGATGTGCTTTATTTCTGCAGCTTGAGCAATCTCTATATCACTTTTCAAGACAATTCCCCTTTCACTCTCTTTTATTAATTATTCCAGTAAATTAAAAATATATAATAAAATCTTGTTACAATATACAAGATGTGGTATTTATGCAACATAATTTTTTAAAAATTTTGGTACTTCACCTGCTTCTCTTGGACCCACTGTAATTTTCCATTTTCCATCTAATTCATCTTCCAGCTCACCCTGGAGCTGAGCTACATATCCAGGTATCACAATTTTTCTTGTTTTAACTTTGTCTGCTATTCCACTCTTATTAATAAACTGAGCAATTAGTTCAGGAACAAACTTACCAGCAGCCCATGCTGTAAGTACTGACTGACCTTCAACATCCATAACAAGCAGCCACGAAGGAACCTTGCTGGCCTCAATTTCTCCCGAGATTATAAAATAGGTAAGAGAAAAATTAGTTGTAATCAATACAGGTGAATTTTCATCTGGACTGCCAATTTCATATATCTTTTGTTCTACCTGCATTGGTTTTCTTGGGTCTGTATATATATTTTGTCTATATACCAAAAGCGGGTACACACTTTGTGGCTTAGCATTTGATAGTACTATAATAGAACCATACTTTGCTACAAATATAGAAGCTATTAATGTTTCTTTTAAAGGATCGTCTGTAATTTCATTGGGGAAAACTATAGTAGGATAACCAAATAACCTATCTTTCTTTTTAATAGCTGCTCTCCTTAGTGTTAATTGATTGAAAAAATCGCTTTTGAGATCTCTTTTTCCAATATCAATAACCAGATTTTTAATACCCTCCTTTCGCATTTTTTCAGTCATTGCCATTATATCCTCAAATGATTCTCCTCTAACTACTACCGGACAACCTGTTTCCTTACTCAATGAAATAAATTTATCTATATTATCTTTTGTAGCAGCATGTATGAGTGGTTTTCTATCTTTATATTCAGTTGCAGCAGCCATTAAAATATCAGGATCAGAAGAAATAAATATTAAAGGTTTCTTAGTAATAGAGGCAACTTTTTCAATTGCCCCTAAAAAAATATTTTTATCCCCAGATTTATTTTTAATACAGATTGCATCCAACTCCAGCATCTGCCCAACTCTTTCATACTTTAAATCATTTACATTTTTTACTATTTCTTCTACTTTCGCTGAATCAGCATCATCATCTACAGACACTGCGAAAGCATTTTGATTAACAAAAGTCCTGTCATGTCGAAACATTACAGTTTCTTCACCAACTATAAAAGAATTATCCTCTGTACCTACCTGTACCTTAAGTATTGGCGGTTGTGCAGCTTCTGAGAGAGCTTCTTTTGCTTCTTCGGAAACATGAGGACATTTTCCCAGTTCTACCTTTCCAGCTGCAAGCTGCATTGCAAAAGCAAGACAGGTGGGAAATCCACAATCCTTGCAGTTAGTTTTCGGTAGTTTCTTAAATATTTCCAGGCCACTTAATGCCATTTTTCCCCCTATTTTTACATATTTTTATACAATTAATCTAAATATTTGCCTACATCATTGGTTCCATCTCTAAAACAGGATGTTTAACCTTTTGTATCCATTCAAGAACCTGTTCTTCAGTCTGTGCATCTTCATCAGTTGCAATTTTATCAATAAAATCAGGTATTCCCATTTCTTCTGCACGTTCTTTCAGGTGATCCTTTATCTCCTCTTTTAATTCTTTCGGCATCCAGACAAGTCTTTTCAGCCCTCCATCGGCACTAATAAATTTTTTTGAAGCAATAAAGAATTTACTAATACCTATAAAACCTGGAGTTTGTATTCCCCCACCTACCATACCGGCAATTGTAGAGAATTTCATACCACAGGGCGTTTCTACTACATGTTCTCTATTTACAGCCATAATTCCATTAGTTGAAGGAAGTATAGTTATTATCACCTCAAAACAACCGCAGGACGTCATAGGGTTTTCCATCATGGAATAAGCTGAAAATGATTCCAGTGTCTGGTTAGAAGATTTGTAAACAAAATCATTTACTCCTTTCCACACCCCTAACTTTTCATCTAATGTTTCACCTTTCTTTATTGGCTGGTTAGGTCCTGTTGGACTAATCTCATATGCAGCCTTACAATCCAGCCAGTTATATGCTCCGCACAATCCCGGTCTTTCTGGTGATACTGCACATATATGGTTTGGAGCAAATGATTGACATAGTGTACATGAATAATAAGTATCTACTGATTCATCAGTTAAAGCACTGAGTCTTTCATCTCGAACTTTAAAGACTTCCTTAGCCCTCTTCTTAAGTTCTACGACATCTTCAAGATTTGTATAAATCTTTATTTGAATCTTATCCATAATATTACCAAAATTTGTATGCATTTTTGCATGGAGTACTGTTCCAAGATGTTTTATTTTAAATCCACTCCTTACAGCATCCTTGCTAAATCTCATCCATACTATATCTCTCTGGCCCATATGGAATATTCCACTTGCATAATTTGTAAAATAGTGAATCTGTCTTTCCATAACCGGTTCAAAATCACTTTGCATCTTTCTGCCAGTAACTATTGCTTCTATACCAAGAGGAATTGCACTTCCTTCTTTTACATCATCAATCTCTGGCCCAAATACTTCCACTTTACCATCCTCAACTTCTGAAGCTTCTGCCATATGAAGAAACTCTACTGCCTCACTCTTATTACCGCCAAATTCAACATACATATTTTCCTTCCTAACTCTTTCTCCTTCAAATGCAGCTCCAAAAGCAACTGGCACATCAACTTTATCTATAGTAATTTTAAGCCCTCTTACTTCTATAGCTTTGGTAACAATTTCATCATCAGAAATATTAGAAACAACATGCTCATAAGTACATACACCTCTTGGAAGAATCTCAGGTATGTCCGTATTTGCAATAGTTGGAAAACCAAAATTAATTGCACCAGCAGCATTTGCATATTTTTCATCATCAACCTTACCTAATGCCAGAACAAATGCAAATATTCTGTTTTTATTATAATAAAGCATTTTACGGTATTCTCCACCCTGAACACCCCCAAAGCTTAAGGCCGCTCTTGCAGCAAAACCTGCAGCATATACTGTAGATGTTATATCCTTACCATATGAAACAAGCCTTGTATCCCAACCCAGCTCAACTCCCTCTTCTGCTAACTGTTCAGCCATAGATTTTCCATCTGTTGAAGCACTCATAAAAACATATATATTTTTTTCCTGCAGTTCCCTTGCAATTTTAACTGCAGTTTTATTATCCTTGCATGCACCAACACAGGCAGCAAATCCTGGAGCTGTTCCATCTACAAACTCAATACCTCTTTCTCTTAAAATAACATCATCAGCTGCACCAAGCCATATACCATCAACAGGGTTTGGACCATCTACATACTTTATTGCTTCTATTATTTCTTCAGCCCAAAGAGTAGCAATACCTGCATCCAGGCCCCAACCTAGATATGGCAGCCATACTTTTTTTGAAGGGACAGGCGGAAGTAATTTTTTTGCTTCCTCCATAACTTTTTCCGCATCAGATAGTTTTTCAACTTTTATCCCGGTCATACTATATATAACAGGTAGAAAGTATCCAGTATTGGGAAACTCTAATTTCTGGTCAGGTCCATGTTTTTTTAAACTATCCTTTAGTGATTTCTCTGCTCGTTCCACAATCTTGTAAGCACCTTTTATAGCACCAGTTATAATTATCTTAGACATTTTATAAAGCCCTCCTTGCTTCCATATCTAACAGAACTCTTTCCTTTTTAATATCTATTTTCAATGCTTTTCTTTTAGCCTGTATAACATCTATAACTTTATTTAATAATTCATCTACATCAGCAATATATTCAAGCTGTCCTCCACACTTTTCCTGCCAGCCCTTAGTCATTATTTCCTTTACTTCACTGCTTGACTCTACAGGTATAGGTTCCCCGCAAAATGCAACATACACACCTGATGCTGCGCAATATGTTCCAATTGAGATTGCCTTCTCACTCATCCATTCAGGTGCAATCCCAGCTACAGGAAGGTCACTTATATCTTCTCCCAGCCCGCCTTCTTCCACAACTTCTGATAAAACTGTAAGTATCCTGGAATTATCTACACAGGAACCTACATGAAGCACAGGAGGTATACCCACTGTTTCACATATTGACTTCAATCCTTCACCAGCATATTCCATAGCCTCTGGTATCATTAACCCGCATTTGGCTGTAGAAATTGCCGCACATCCTGTTAAAACAACAAGGTAATCTCTTTTTATAAGTTCCTTTGTTAAATAATTATGGTATTTATCATGAGTTACTCTCGCATTATTACAACCAACTACTGCCACTACACCCTGAATCCTTCCATCAATAATTGCATCATTTAGCGGCCTGAATGATTCTCTAAACCTCCCGCCAAGCGCATATTTAATATATTCATGAGAAAATCCAGCCACCATATCTGATGTAATGTCTGGTATACATAATTTTTCTTTCCTATTTTTAAAATTATCTATTGCCATTTTAATAATTTCTCTGGCTAGCTCCAGTCCATTAGTATCCTGAAATTCCATATGGGTTGCCCCTGGTATCTTACACTTAGGTGAAGACGTAATAAGTTTAGTATGATACTCTTTAGTAACTTCTCCCAGTGCCTGCATAATACATTGTATGTCTACAATCATAAGTTCCACTGCACCAGTCATTATTGCCATTTCCTGAGAGAGAAAATTGCTAATAGGAGCTATTCCCTGACGCATTAATATCTCATTTGCTGTACAGCAAATACCAACTACATTTATACCCTTAGCACCTTTAGTTTTTGCATATTCAATCAGTTTCTTGTCATCTGCAAGTCCAGCAATTATTTCAGATAATGTTGGCTCATGACCATGAATAACAATATTTACTTCATCTTTTGCCAGCATTCCTAAATTAGCCTTAGCACACAGCGCCTTTGGAGTTCTAAATAAAATATCACTAATCTCTGTACCAATCATAGATCCTCCCCAGCCATCAGATAATGCAGTTCTCAAGCATGCATCAAGTATATGTTCAGCGTGCTGATCTACTCCCATATGTGTCCTGTGCATTATTTCAACTATTTCCCTGTCTATGCCCCTGGGAATGATCTTACTCTTCTTCCACACATCCTGTCTCTTTTTAGGAGCCATCTTTATTAAGTCTACTTCCCCATGCTGCTGACCAAATAGTGAAAGTGCCTTATCAGCAGTCTCTTTAGCTATTTCTTTTATATCCCGATCGTCTATTTTAACTCCGATATTTTTAGCAAATTTCAACAGTTTCATTTCATCCTTAATCTCAACACCTGGAGCCTTATCTTCAGCTGCAAGGCCCAGCATATGTGCCATATCTCTTCCATGATCAGAATGAGCAGAAGCACCTGCTGCAACATGACGTGCAAAATTCCTGGCAGCTATGGTAGATAAAGTTGCTCCGCAAAGACCTGGTTTACCCTCTCTTACCCTGCACGGCCCCATTGAACAGTTTTTACAGCAAATACCTGATATTCCAGATCCAATCGGGCATGGCTTCATGGATTGTGCACGATCAAACACAGTAGATACTTCTTTATCAGTATTTTCAATTACATAACAAACTGCTTCATCCACACTTATTTCACTGATCTCTCTTTTATCTTTATTTTTCTTTTTATCTTCAGCCATTACTTTAATTGCACCACCCTTTATAAATTATCTATTATAGTAATTCCTTTATTATTTCTTTAATTAAGCTTACTGCTTTTGGATGTCTCATAGTTATAATATTTGAACCAGAGGCGAGCATACACATAACTGAAATTGTTTCCCAATTTATACCTCTTTCTTCTAGGTCTCCCCACTCTGGATATTCTTTTTCACTTTCTTTTACTTCTTTTACTTTCCATACTTCACTTGCAATATTATTAATAATAGGCATCTGTGTCATTTTATCATTTTGAAGAAGAGCAGCAATTTTTAACCTTTCCATTGCAGAAAAACAATATTCAATACCATAACCTACTCCTGAACTTGATGGGTCCATTGCTATCCTGTCTGGTGACAAGCCTAATTGAGTAAGCAGTATGTTTAGCTGTTTAGCAATATTCACATCAAGTGGATTTAATGCAATAACATTATTATTATAACCCATAGCTGCTGCAGCAATTGTCTTATAACTATCTTCTTCCACCCATCCCATTAAAATATTGGAATCAGCACTTTTTTCAGATACTTTCTTCATAACCTCTGCAATTCTCTCCATTGGTCCATCGCCATATAAAATAAGGGGTTTATCTATAGATTCCCTCACCTTCTTTACAAGTTCTGCAGCATCTTCAGGAGAAGTATTTCCAGTATCAGGATTAGTACTTTCAAGATGCAGACAAATTGCTTCAGCACCAAATTCACTAATACATTTTTGTGACCATTTAACTGGATCATCCCACACATCACTATGGTATTTGGCTAAGCTCTCAGGCCAGCCTGAAGGTTTTATATCAAAAACATCCATTGCAATTATCGGCTTGTTTGGTAACTCACCTTCAAAACCATAAAAAGGCAGAGATGCTTCGCCGCCAATTAAAATCTCTGATTTGTCTTTGCCAAGCTTTACTGTATTTATCTTTCCTGTATATTCATTTTTAGGAATTTGAAAGCCCAATATTTCTCCCTCCTTCTTTTAATTTCTTGATTCTATTGTTAAAATATAGCAAATGATAATTTGTGTCATTGTAACACCTTTGTAAAAAAACTTCAGTCAATTTTTTGGATTTTTTTATTAAAATTTTTTTAAAATCCTCCTTTAGCTTAATTTACAAATTCAGATTTTCTACAATTTTTCTAACTTGCTTCAATGCTATGCTGTCATCTTTAATATTGAATATTGTTTTTTCAGAAATATCCATTTCATAAATATTTTTATCTGCATTTACACATCCTAATATATCAAAACCACTCTCCTTTATATTTTTCTTCAGCTTAGCATCCAACGTATTATTAACACGATCTATAATTAAAAATATTTTTTCAACCTTTAACTTTAATTCTTTAGCTAAATCCCTGATGCGAGTAGCAGTAAGAATTCCCTTCGGTGATGGATCAGAAATTATAAGGAGATATTTTAAATCCCGGGTAGTCCTCCGGCTAAGATGCTCCATTCCTGCTTCATTATCCATCACAACATACCTGTAATTATCCTGTAGAATATCTACATACCTTCTAAAAAGGTCATTGGCATAACAGTAACAGCCAGAACCTTCACCTCTTCCCATAACCAGCAAATCAAAATCCTTATTCTCTACAAGCGATTGGTGAATGTTCATTTCTACTACTTGATTTTTGTACAACCCTTTAGACATTCGAGGTGCTTCTTTTTTAAAATCCTCTCTTAGCATACCTACCGTCTTTGTAATTTTAACTCCTAATAATTCATTAAGATTTGAGTTAGGATCAGCATCTAATGCTAAGATAGGTCCTTTATTCTTATCCATTAAACTTCTTATAATCAAACTGCAGATTGTAGTTTTACCAGTTCCTCCCTTCCC
>JADHVN010000051.1 GCA_016783995.1 Actinomycetota bacterium | reverse complement strand
AAGAGCGGCGAATAGTATTATGAATATTTTAAGTGTTGATAGCAGCACCGGGAGGTTAAGCGTTGCTGTAAATCAAAATGAAAAGTTGTTATCAGAGACAGCTGATTATAACAGCATGAAGCATATGGTAAATATAATGAGCTTACTGGGTCAGGCTTTATCCAGAGCCAAACTTACCATAAAAGATATAGATGTTTTTGGAGTAAATGTTGGTCCTGGTGATTTTACCGGCACAAGGATAGGGGTTAGCGTTGTAAAAATTTTATCCTGGCTGGAAGGGAAGCCTGCTTTTGGCATAGATTCGCTGGATATTTTTGCACTGGGCATTAGCTATAGAAACATCAGTTTTATTGTCCGTTCCCTTAAAAAAAATATCCCGGTACTTATTATGCCCTGTCTTGATGTAAGAAAAAGCGAAGTTTATTTTGCCTTTTATAATCTGACTTCTGAGGTCAATGATGAGGATAAATATCTGGCCAGGATTGGAACCGGAGGCAGGCATTACTTTATAAGTAAAGCAGGGGAAAATTTTTTGGTTCGCAATTGCGACCTGAAAGATTTGTTAAATAGATTAACAGCAAACGGAGTTTTAAAAATACCGGATTGCGGAAGTGGATATAGAAATCCTGAAATATTAATTGGAGGAAACTGCTGTATAAATTATGGAAAAATGTTATCTGATATAGCCAGGCAAAATAAAATTTTTAATCTGGATAAAAAAACTGCTTACCCCATGGCAAGGCACCTAAATATTTGTGCTTATTTTAATGCAATAAGAAAAGTAAAGGCCAAAAATCTCATTCCTGTCTATGTCAGGGAATTTGTGCCTTTTGGTGGTTAGTATATTGTCCTGAATAAGCATTTGGCCGGTAAGAAAATTAATATGGTATTTTGAAAAATGGACGCTATAAGAGAGAAAAGCAAAAAAGACATATATATACTGGGTATTGAGACCTCGTGCGATGATACCTGCGCTTCAGTTGTCAAAAATGGCTCGATAATACTTTCCAATATAGTTTCTTCTCAAGATGAGATCCACAGGAAATATGGCGGCGTTGTACCTGAAATAGCATCAAGGAAGCATATAGAAGTAATAGATATAGTTATAAATGAAGCACTGGAGAGATCCGGTATTAATTTTGATAAGATTGATGCAGTCAGTGTTACCAACAGGCCGGGCCTTATAGGCTCCCTGCTGGTAGGGGTTGGAGCGGCTAAGGCCATAAGTTATTCTAAAAATATACCGCTTGTGGTTGTAAACCATCTTAAGGCTCATATTTATTCTAATATTCTGAAAAATCCTGATATTAAGGGCGGGTTTATAGGGCTTATTGTTTCTGGAGGTCATTCAAGTTTGTATTTTGTGGACAGTGACTGGAATATAAAAGAAATAGGGCATACTGTGGATGATGCAGCAGGAGAGGCATATGATAAAATTGCAAGGTACCTGGGTCTTGGTTACCCCGGAGGTCCTATTATTGACAGGCTATCTAAAAGGGGAGATCCTTATTATATAGATTTCCCAAGACCCATGATGGATAGCGGAGACTTTAATTTTAGTTTTAGCGGGCTAAAAACATCTTTAATCTATAGAACAAAAAAGGACAGGAAGCTTACAACTGAAAAAAATATTCCAAGTCTTGCTGCAAGTTTCCAGAAATCTATAATTGATGTTTTAACTGAAAAAACGATTAAAGCCGCCAGGAGATTTGGTGTAAAAAATATCCTTATTAGCGGCGGCGTTGCTGCCAATAGCAAACTCAGGGAAGAGTTTTTAAGAAAGGGCAGGGAAAATAATATTAAAATCTTTATTCCTCCTCTTTACTTATGCATGGATAACGCAGCAATGGTTGCCTGTCTGGGATATTATAGATATTTAGAGGGCAGATTCGACGACCTGGAAGTTGATGTTTATTCCAGAAGCGACATATAGTTATTTTTCTGTTTTAGGGCTAATTTTATGGTTTTTATTTAATCATATTTTAAAAACAAAAAATTTTTAAGTTTTATTCTTGATTTTTTAATTTCATTATACTATTATTTATAAGTGTTAGCAGTCTAATCAAGAGAGTGCTGATTTATTTTTATGTTTTTGCATAAATGTATAATATAATTTAGAAGGAGGAAAAGTAATGGGATACAGACCACTTGGTGACAGACTATTGGTGAAACCAAAGCCCAGTGAAGAAAAAACTAAGAGCGGAATCGTTCTTCCGGATTCTGCAAAAGAGAAACCCCAGGAGGGTAAAGTAATTGCAGTTGGTGAGGGAGCAAAGGATGAAAAAGGTAAGAAAATTCCTATGGAAGTAAAGGTTGGAGATGTTGTTCTTTATTCCAAATATTCAGGGACGGAAGTAAAAATTGACGGTGAAGAACATCTGATTATAAAAGAAAGTGATGTTCTGGCAATTGTGAAATAAAAGTTTTATTTTAAAAAGGAGGTAAGAAGGTAATGGTTAAAGAGCTTAAGTACGATGAGGTTGCAAGAAGAGCCCTGGAAAGGGGCGTAAATATAATAGCAGACGCAATTAGGGTCACTCTTGGACCTAAAGGTAGGAACGTAGTGCTGGATAAAAAATATGGTACTCCTACAATTACTAATGACGGCGTAACTATCGCAAGGGAAATTGAAGTTGAAGATGTTTTTGAAAATGCAGGAGTTCAGCTCTTGAAGGAGGTTGCAACTAAAACTAATGATGTTGCAGGAGATGGTACTACTACAGCAACACTTCTGGCGCAGGCAATGGTAAAAGAAGGATTAAGAAACGTAGCAGCAGGAGCTAATCCGTTACTGTTAAAAAAGGGAATAGAAGAGGCAGTTAATATAGTAGTGGATCAGATTGGTCTGATGAGTCAGGATATTGCTACAGATAAAAAGAAAATAGCCGAGGTTGCAGCTATTTCTGCAGCAGACGATACAATCGGGCATACCATAGCCGATGCAATGGACAAGGTAGGTAAAGATGGAGTTATTACTGTTGAAGAATCAAATAAATTTGGTATCGAGATAGAACTAGTTGAAGGACTGCAGTTTGATAAAGGATATCTTTCTCCATATATGGTAACTGATGCTGAAAGAATGGAGGCAGTTTTAAATGATCCTTATATTCTTATTTCAAACCAGAAGATAGCGGCAGTTGGAGATTTAATCCCTATCCTTGAAAAAATTCAGCAGTCTGGCAAACCACTTCTTATAATTGCTGAGGATGTTGAAGGAGAAGCATTGGCAACTATTGTGGTTAATAAGCTTAGAGGCACTCTTACTGCACTTGCGGTAAAAGCTCCTGGATTCGGGGATAGAAGGAAATCTATGCTGGAAGACATCGCCATAGTAACTGGTGGAAAAGCAATAAGTGAAGAGATTGGTGTAAAATTAGAAAACGTTACTCTTGATATGCTTGGTTCGGCCAGACAGGTTAAGGTAGATAAAGAAAATACAACCATTGTTGAAGGGAAAGGCACTGCAAGTGATATAAAAGGCAGAATAAAACAAATCAAAAATGAAATAGAGCAGAGTGATTCAGATTTTGACAAAGAAAAACTTCAGGAAAGGCTGGCAAAACTCGCAGGCGGTGTGGCAGTAATAAAAGTTGGTGCTGCAACTGAAGTAGAACTAAAAGAGAAAAAGCACAGGATAGAAGACGCCCTGTCGGCTACCAAAGCTGCAGTTGAGGAAGGAATTGTTTCAGGTGGAGGAGTAGTGCTTATAAATATAATTCCGAAAATTGATCTCAAAAAGTTTGATGGTGATGTTAGAACAGGTGCAGCCATTGTAGTCAAAGCTTTGGAAGAACCACTGAAGCAAATAGCATCAAATGCCGGTATGGAAGGCTCAGTTGTTGTGGAGAAAGTAAAAAGATTGCCTCAAGGTGAAGGGCTGGATGCTTTAAATGAAAAGTATGTGAATATGATAGATGCTGGAATTATAGACCCGGCAAAGGTTACCAGAAGCGCGCTTCAGAATGCAGCATCTATAGCGGCACTTATGCTTACAACTGAAGTTGTTATTGCAGAAAAGCCTGAAAAAGAAAAAGGTATGATGCCTCCTGGTGGAGGTTATGGCGGAGGAATGCCTCCAATGTAATGAAAGCTGATTAAAGTTACTTTAACTTTAATAGTAAGAATAAAAGAGGAAACAGGGCTGGCTTTAATATTAAAGCCAGCCTTATTTATATGGTAGGATAATATAGAGGATGATTTTAAGTCTTATACTCATTTTACCAGAGAAAGTATCATAAAAAAACCTGCAGTCATACCAAACTCTAAATAAAATTGGCATTGATAATTGCCAAAAACCATATTATAATGGCAATTGTGAGTATAAAATTAACCCTAATTCTTTTAGAGGTGTATTAGTTGACAATAAAATTTAAAACAAAAATTGATAAATTTGGAAGAATAGTAATTCCAAAAAAAATAAGAAATGACTTTGGCCTTAAAAATAATACCGAAGTTGAGGTTGAAGCCACTTCAGATAATATAATAGTTCATCCTAAACCCTCAAATCCGTTTGTTATAGATAAAGACGGGATTCTTGTTGTCTGCTCAGAGCCCCTGGAATCTTTTACAGATTTTTTACAAAAAGAAAGAGAAGACAGAATGAAAAGAGTTACTGGAGATATTAAACTTTGAAGGTTTTTTTTGACACATCAGTAATAATAGCAGCTTTTATAAGTGCGCACCCAAAGCATGAAAACTCCCTGCACTGGCTGCAGAGAGTCAAGAAAAAGGAAATTGAAGGTATAATTTCTGTCCATTCTTTAATTGAATCTTATTCCATTCTTACCACATTGCCATTAAGTCCAAAAATTTATCCTTCTCTTGCAGAAAACCTGATAAAAGAAAATGTTCTAAAAGACTTTGTGATGGTCAAATATAATACTGACGATTATATTAGATTATTAGATGAACTTTCATCTAATAATATTACTGGCGGTGCAAGCTATGATGGATTAATACTATATGCTGCCAGGCAAATGAAGATAGACAGGATTTTAACTTTAAATGTTAATGACTTCATAAGAATTTCGCCACAACTTGCAAAAATTATATCCGAACCCTGATTCCGTATTTTTACTTGGGCTTACCTGAAATTAAGCTTAAAAGAATGGGAATACATATATTTATGTCAGGGGAATGTTATCTTGTGATAAAATTAAAAAATCACACTACAGAGTTACAGCCGCACTTAATAAATTGAATAAATCAATAACTTATAGTAATATTTCTTTTAATATTATTCTATGGATTTTCAGAAAGTAATTTACGGTTTTTTAAAGGATTTATATCTTTTTGATTTTTCTAGAGTTTCTGAACTAATATAATTATTTATTATTATTTATTAATTATTATTATGTATAATGGGTATTGATTTATTTTATAAGATTATATTTGTAATTGCAGCCTACCTTTTTGGCGCTTTTCCCACTGCGTATGTAATCCATAGAATAAAAAAGGGCGATGATATAAGAGAATATGGAAGCGGAAATGTGGGGGGAACTAACATTACACGTACCCTTGGTGCAGGTTATGGTATTTTAACAATAGTTGTTGATGTCATAAAAGGGTTCACACCGATACTGGTGCTGTACTTCATTTATCCTCAGGATCTAATACTTCTTTCCATTGTGTCCGTTGCTGTTATATTGGGCCATGATTTTCCTGCCTATATTAAATTTAAAGGTGGAAAGGGAATAGCAGCTTCTTTAGGGGTGGTAATTGGAGTCTCAACCCTGCCATTCATGGATAATCCCATATGGTTGAAGATACTTCCATTTCTTATTATTTTTGGCACCTGGGCTGTTATTTTTGCGGTTTTCAGAATTGTATCTCTGGCATCTTTAAGTGCGGCTATTACTGCCCCCATTGCATTTTATTTTACCGTTACCGGACATAAATGGGATACATGGGCAATAGTAATTGCAGCATTTTTCTGGTGTGTGCTTACTTTTATTACTCATAGAGAAAATATTAAAAGATTAATAAATAAAGAAGAGAAAAAACTTAAAGATAAGGGGGATAAATGGAAATAGAAATTGGCAAGGGGAAAACCGGCAGGAGATCTTATGGTTTTGATGAAGTATCAATAGTCCCAAGTAGAAGAACCAGAGATCCGGAGGATATTGATATTTCAGTAAATATTGGAGAATATAAACTTGAACTGCCCGTACTGGCTTCAGCAATGGATGGTGTTGTAGACGTAAGATTTGCTATAGAAATGAGAAAAGCAGGAGGGCTTGCTGTGCTGAATTTAGAGGGTCTGCAGTGCAGATATGATAATGCGGATGAAATTCTGGAAAGAATTTCAAAATTTTCTGCAGGAGAAGCTACCAGTAAAATGCAGAAAATTTATCGTGAGCCTATTAAAGAGGAATTAATTGCTAAAAGAGTAAAACAGATAAAGAAAGAAAGTGATATAGCCTGCGCCTCCTTAACCCCTAAAAATGTTGAAAAGTATTATAATATAGCTATAGATGCTGGTCTTGATATTCTGGTAATACAGGGTACGGTAGTTAGCGCTGAGCATGTGAGTAAGACAAAAATGCCGTTAGATTTGAAAAAATTTATTCCCGAATGTCCGGTCCCGGTAATAGTTGGCGGCTGTGCATCATATTCCACCTCCCTGCACCTGATGCGAACAGGAGCGGTTGGTGTTCTAGTAGGTGTCGGTCCTGGAGCAGCATGTACCACAAGGCAGGTGCTGGGGATTGGTGTGCCTCAGGCTACTGCGATTGCGGATGCTTCAGCTGCAAGGGTTAGATATCTGGAGGAAACAGGACAGTACTCATTAGTGATTGCTGATGGCGGTATGCGTACAGGCGGAGACATTGCGAAAGCTATTGCTTGCGGCGCAGATCTGGTTATGATAGGTTCCCCGCTTTCAAGGGCTAAAGAAGCTCCAGGTAGGGGTTATCACTGGGGTATGGCAACTTTCCACCCCGATCTTCCAAGGGGTACCAGAATTAGAACAGATGCAGCTGCTAGCTTGAGAGAAATACTGGTGGGACCTGCATTTGAAAATGATGGAACTTTAAATCTATTTGGAGCGCTGAGAACTTCAATGGCTACATGCGGTTATGAAAACATCAAGGATTTCCAGAAAGCTGAAGTAATGGTGGCTCCATCAATTAAAACAGAAGGTAAACTCCACCAGCAGCAACAGAGAGTAGGTATGGGGGCGTAATATGGATAGTGTACTGGTAATTGATTTTGGCGGGCAATACAGCCAATTAATTACAAGAAGAGTCAGGGAACTCAGGGTTTATTCTGAACTTATTCCCTATGATACTGATATTGAAAAAATAAAGGAAAAGAAACCCAGCGGCCTGATACTCTCTGGTTCGCCCTATAGTATTCTATCAAAGGACAGAAAAGCTCCTGTAGTCGATAAAGAGATTTTTTCTCTGGGCATACCCATACTTGGAATTTGTTACGGAATGCAGTTGATAACCCGGTTATTTGATGGTGAGATTATCACCAGCGGACACAACGAGTATGGAAAAACAAAAATAAAACTGAACCTAAAATCACCACTTTTTAAAGACTTAAAGCCCGTAGAAACCTGCTGGATGAGCCATAAGGATAGTGTGGTTAAGATTCCTCCCGCCTTTAATGTAATAGCTTCCACTCCAAATCTTCCTATTGCGGGTATAGAAGAACCTAAAAATAAAATATATGGGATACAGTTTCATCCTGAGGTAATGCATACTCCATCCGGGATTGATATACTTAAGAATTTCCTGTTTGATATCTGTGGATGTTCACCTACCTGGACTATGGTTTCCATTATTGAAAAACAGATAAAAAAAATAAAAGATAAAGTAAAAGATGGAAGAGTTATATGTGGTCTGAGTGGAGGAGTAGATTCTTCTGTTGCGGCAGTTTTAGTAAACAAAGCTGTTGGTAATAAACTTACCTGCATTCTTGTTGATCATGGACTTCTCCGGAAAGGGGAGGCAAATAAGGTTGCGGAAACGTTCAGGGAAAATTTTAAAATTAACCTGATCCATGTAAATGCTAAAGATAGATTTTTAAGTAAACTGGTGGGAGTTATAGACCCTGAGAAGAAAAGAAAGATAATTGGAAATGAATTTATAAGAATATTTGAAGAAGAGGCATCAAAGATAAAAAATGCAAATTACCTGGTGCAGGGGACACTATACCCTGATGTGATAGAAAGCGGTACCAGAGATGCCGCTAAAATAAAGACACATCATAATGTAGGCGGCCTTCCGGCTGATATGAAGCTTAAATTAATTGAGCCTTTAAGGTTATTATTTAAAGATGAAATAAGAAAGATAGGAATAGAATTAGGTCTTCCGGATGAGATAGTCTGGAGACAGCCATTTCCCGGTCCTGGCCTGGCAATCAGAATAATTGGCGAGGTTACGGAAGAAAAGATAAAAATACTTCAGAATGCAGACGAGATAGTAGTTGAGGAAATAAAGAGAGCAGGGTTATATAAAAGTATCTGGCAGTCTTTTGCTGTGCTTGCCAGCATTAAAAGTGTAGGGGTAATGGGTGATGAAAGAACTTACTTCTATCCGATAATAATAAGAGCAGTAAGCAGCACTGATGCAATGACTGCGGATTGGGTAAAGCTTCCACATAAGGTACTTGAAAGAATGAGCACGAGAATTATAAATGAGGTTGATGGTGTAAAC
Source organism: Actinomycetota bacterium (assembly GCA_016783995.1). The sequence goes on along the minus strand of JADHVN010000051.1, from coordinate 642 downwards.
AGAGTGGTATATGATATAAGCTCGAAACCGCCAAGTACTATAGAATGGGAGTAAATGAAAATAAAAAAAGAATCAAAGGAGTATTGATGGAAGACGACTTTAAAGAAAAGTTAAAAAAATATAGAGAAGAGATCAATGAAATTGATAAAAATATTGTAGATTTTCTAAATAAAAGGGCGGAAGCAGTAATGAAAATAAAAAGGTTGAAAGAAGATAGAAATGTACCTTTATACGATGCAAAAAGGGAGGAAGAATTAATTAATAATATTATTAAATATAATAAGGGTCCCCTATATAATGATAATATTGTAGATATTTTTGAAAGCATCCTGAGAAATGTTCAGGTTTTGGAAAAAGATGAGACTCTCTAAATATCCGGTTGCTGTATTTTAAAATTATCCACCAATAATGATTATTTTATATATTAGAAAGAAATATCTTCAAATGGAAAATAAAAAAGAAAAACTTGAAGGAATTGAAATCAAAGATGATGCAAAGCTGATTGAAGAAGGTTATATTACTATAATTGCAGGGCCTTGCGCAATTGAAAGCTGGGAGCAACTAGACGCTATTGCAAAAGTAGTAAAAAATCTGGGGCTTTCATTTATACGGGGAGGAGCTTATAAGCCCAGAACATCTCCA
>JADHVN010000002.1 GCA_016783995.1 Actinomycetota bacterium | reverse complement strand
ATTTTACTAAAAAGCCCTACAAGTTTTAAAACCTGAGGAACTTGAACCTTGATTACATATCCAGGCCTGCCAATAACTTCCAGTGCAAATGCTATGTTTTCAAACACAGTTTTATTTGGCAAAAGCTTAAAATCCTGAAAAACATAACCAATATTTCGCCTCAGCTGTGGTATTCTTGAAACCTTTAAGTTGCAAATATTTCTCCCTGCAACAAATATATTCCCAGTAGTAACACCGATCTCTTTTATAAGAAGCTTAATAAAAGTTGTTTTTCCAGAACCACTTGGTCCAACTAAAAATACAAACTCACCCTTCTTTATGGCAAGATTTATATTCTTTAATGCTACAGTACTATCTTTATAAACCTTGCTTACATTTCTAAATTCAATCATATTCATTTTAAATTGCTGCCCAACCTTATAACTTTTTACATAAAAATATAAGATAGATATTTTTTAAATGATATTACCATAAAAACAAAATAGTGTTTACCCTTTATTATCTTTTTTAAGGAAACCTTTAATAAATATATCTAATCCCCCATTTAAAATTGATTGAACATCGCCAACTTCTATACCAGTCCTATGGTCTTTTATTAATTGATAAGGCTGCAGGACATAACTACGGATTTGATTTCCCCATCCAATTTCCTTTTTTTCTCCCCTGACCTTATTTATTTCCTTACCTTTCTTTTTTTGTTCTATTTCATAAAGCTTTGATTTTAAAATCTGCATAGCAGTCTGTCTATTTAAAATCTGGGAGCGCTCATTCTGGCACTGTACAACAATATTTGTTGGTGTATGAGTTATCCTTACTGCAGAATCTGTAACATTAACATGCTGACCTCCAGCACCACTTGATTTAAAAGTCTCAATCCTCAGATCTTCCTTATTTATTTCTACATCAATATTTTTTTCAAATAAAGGTATTACATCAACAGATGCAAAAGAGGTATGTCTTCTTTTTGAAGAATCAAATGGGGAGATCCTTACCAATCGGTGAATTCCTTTTTCAGACTTAAGGAGTCCATATGCATTTTTGCCCTTTACTGTAAAAGTAACATTTTTTATACCTGCTTCTTCTCCTGTCTGATAATCTACAAAACTATAATTAAAATTTTTTTTATCCATCCATTTCTTATACATTCGAAGCAGCATCTCTGCCCAATCCTGAGATTCTGTTCCGCCTGCTCCTGGATGTATATTAATTACTGCTGTATATGAATCATATCTACCACCTAAAATGACTTCTTGTTCCAGATCATCTAGTAACTTTTCAATACAGTTTAAATTTTCCTTTAGCTCGGATTCTAATTTATCATCTTTTTCTGCTGAAATTATTTCTAATGCAATTTCTGCATTTTCCATTTTCTCATCAAGCTTCCTAATTCCTTCAAGAGTTGTTTTAAGTTCATTTATTTTTTTAACAACTTCCTGTGATTTACTATAATCTTCCCAGAAATCACCTGCCAGCGTTTTCTTCAGAAGTTTTTTTAACTCACTTTTCTTGCTGCCTACTTCAAAGACAGTTCCTTAAATAAACCAGTTTTTCAACCATTTTTCCCAATCTTTGCTTATATTCTTCGATCATACAAACCTCCTGCAGTATCATTTTCTGCTCTGCCATAATAATTACAATATATACTATTTTTACATTTACCTATACTTTCTACTTTCCAGACTATCTTCCACAGCATTTCTTATATTTTTTTCCGCTGCCGCAGGGACATGGTTCGTTCCTGCCTATTTTTTTACCTTTTACATGTCTGGATTCTACTACTTCAGAAGATCCCTTTGAAGGACCGCTTGTAGTTATATTTTTATATGCTTTCTCTCTTGCTTTTTCCTGTTCTTCTTTAGTAACTACTTTTGCATTAAACAAAAGCTTGGTATCATCTAATTTTATCTCATCTACTAAATTCTTAAATAAATTATATGATTCATGCTTATATTCAACAAGCGGATCCCTCTGCCCAATTGCTCTAAGTCCTATTCCTTCTTTCAAATAATCCATCTCCAGCAAATGCTCTCTCCACCTATTGTCTATTACATTCAGCATAACTACTTTTTCGAGCTTCCTTAGTACATCCGGAGATAGTTCCTCTTCTCTTTTCTCGTAAAGTTTGAAAGCCTCTTCTATTATATTATCTGCCAAGTCTTTGGATCTAAACTTACTGCTGCTAATTTTCTGGGGGCTTGCTGCTATTTTTACCAGATCCTCAGCAAATACCGGTGTCATAAACTTTGTTAATTCCTCTAAATCCCAATTTTCAGGATAATCATTAGGATTTACAAACATATCAATAATCTTATTTACAGTACTATTAATTATACTCAGTGCTGTATCTTTTAAATTATCTTCTTCTAAAATTTTTCTCCTCATTGTATAGATTATTTCTCTCTGCTTATTCATCACATCATCGTATTCAAGGACATGTTTTCTTATTTCAAAATTTCTTGATTCAACCTGCTTTTGTGCATTTTCAATAGACCTATTGATTACAGGGTGCTGTATAGGTAAATCCTCGGGAAAATTAAACCTTTCCATAACCCAGCCTATCCTATCTGATCCAAATAGTCTCATTAGGTCATCTCCCAGGCTTAGATAAAATTGACTTGAACCTGGATCTCCCTGGCGGCCGCTTCTACCCCTAAGCTGGTTATCAATCCTCCTGCTTTCATGCCTTTCAGTTCCTAAAACATGCGCGCCTCCAATATCTACAATTCCATCTCCCAATACAATATCAGTTCCCCTGCCAGCCATATTTGTTGCAATAGTAACTGCTTTTTCCTGACCAGCTTTAGCTATAATTTCTGCTTCCTTCTCATGGTATTTAGCATTCAATACCTGGTGGGGAATTCCCCTGCGATTGAGCATTTTACTCAAATGTTCAGACTTTTCTATAGAAATAGTACCAACCAGAACAGGCTGGCCTTTCTCATACCTTTGAATTATATCTTCAACAACTGCATTGAACTTGATATCTTCAGTTTTATAAATTAAATCAGGTAAATCATCTCTTATCATTGGTTCATTTGTTGGAATAACTACAGTTTCTAGATTATATATATGCCTGAATTCCCCTGCTTCAGTAATAGCTGTTCCAGTCATACCAGCTAATTTATCATACATTCTAAAATAATTCTGAATTGTAATTGTCGCCATAGTTTGATTTTCTTCTTTTATTTTAACATTCTCTTTAGCTTCAATAGCCTGATGCAGGCCTTCACTATATCTTCTTCCCGGCATAAGCCTTCCTGTAAATTCATCAACTATCAATACTTCTCCATCCTTTAACATGTAATCTACATCTCTGTTGAATAGATAATGTGCTTTAAGAGATTGATTTAAACAGTGTATGTAAAGATAATTAGATGGATCGTAAAGATTATCTATTCCTAGAATTTCTTCAACTCTTTCTACTCCTTTTTCTGTCACACCAACAGTTCTTGCTTTCTCATCCACATCAAAATCTTCATTTTCTTCTAATCTGGGAGTAATCTGGGAAAACTTTTTATACAGTTCTGTAGTTTTATACGATACACCAGATATAATAAGAGGAGTCCTTGCTTCATCAATTAATATGCTGTCAACCTCATCAATAATTGCATAGGGATGCCCGCCTTGAACCATATTTTCTTTATGTATAACCATATTATCTCTTAGGTAGTCAAAGCCAAATTCATTATTAGTTCCATAAACAACATCACACATGTATTGCAGCCTTTTTTCTTGACTTGTCATGCCATGTTGAAGCAATCCGACTTTTAAATTTAAAAACTTATAAACCTCACCCATCCATATACTATCTCTTTTAGCAAGATAATCATTTACCGTTACAATATGAGTACTTTTCCCGGTAAAAGAATTTAAATAAACAGAAAGAGTTGCTACAAGAGTTTTTCCTTCTCCAGTTTTCATCTCAGCAATTTTGCCTTCAAACAAGACAACACCACCTATTATCTGAACATCAAAATGACGCATATTAACCGTTCTTCTTGCTGCCTCCCTTACCACTGCAAAACTTTCAATCATCAATTCTTCCAAGCTCTCTCCCCTTTTATACCTGTCCTTAAATTCTATAGTTTTTGCAGCCAGGCTTTCATTTGAAAGCATTTTTATATCACTCTCAAAACCATTAACTCTCTGGACAATTTCTTCATACTTTTTTAATTTTTTTCCTTCACCAAACTTAAATATATTTCCAATTTTTTTTAGCATTTACCATCACCTACTATATTACAAGTATTATACACTTGGTTCTATCAAACCATAGTTGCTGTCCTTTCTGCGATATATGACAGCAGTCTTTTCACTTTCTGAATTAATAAAAACAAAAAAATCATGACCAAGCATCTCCATTTGCATCACTGCTTCTTCAGGTGTTATTGGCTTTATAGCAAAATTTTTTGTTTTTACAATTTGTTTTCTTATTTTTTCTTCTATGTCCTTTTCAGGTACTATTTTATTATTAAAATTCTTTCTTCCTCTTTGAATTATTTTGTTCCTATATTTTTTAATCTGACGTTCTATTTTAGAACTAATTTTATCAATAGCTTCAAACATATTCATACCAGAATCAGCAGCTCTAATTACATTACTTCCAGTAAAAACAGTAACCTCAGCTAAATTATTTAAATTAATTTTTGGATTCTTTTCAAAATTTAATTTTATCTCTATTTTTATTGCCTTATCCAGGTATTTATTTACCTTATTTTTAATTTTTTTCTCAGCATAATTTCTTACAGTCTCATCAAGCTCCATATTTCTTGCTTTTATTATGTATTCCATTACCTATCCTCCTATCTTATAATATATTACAATATTTCTACATTTATCGCTCTGGCGCCTCTTTCATCATTTTCAAGCTCAAATCCTACTCTCTGACCTTTTTTTAACGTTTTGAAACCATCCGTTAAAATAGACTCGTAATTTACAAAAACATCATCACTACTATCCTGCCCAATAAAACCAAAACCCTTTTCAGGACTAAACCACTTAACTTTTCCAATTAATTTACCCATAAAAACTACACTCCTCTGGCAATAACTAATAAATATATATTATTTGCACCTGATTTTTTAAGTACAGTACTAATCTCATTTAAAGTAGTCCCTGTAGTCCATACATCATCAATTAAAAGTATATTTTTTCCTGAAACTAAAAGATTGTTTCTAACTTTAAACGCCCCTTTTAAATTACTTTTTCTTTGAAAAAGATTTAACTTCTGCTGCCGGGATGTCTTTTTTATTTTTATTATATTATTAATAAAAGGAATATTTAATACGTTTGATAACTTTTCTGCTACAGCCTGCATATGATTTTGTATTCCTTCCGAACCTGCGCTTACAAAATCCGGTACTGTCTCAATATAATCAATATCCTCTCTTCTATAATATTTACTGTAAGCCTGCTTTAAAAAATTAATTAAAATTTTACTAATGCTGTATATCTTATTATATTTATACTTATGTATTATCTTTTTTAATTCCCTTCCATACAATGAAAAACTTCTAAGCCTGTAAAAATTAAAACTTTCATTTTTACATAAGGCACAGATTTTAATATAATTTCTACTTTTGTCAAATGAACTATACATATGATTATAGTCTAAAAATGGCTTGCCACAAAGGTTGCAAATCACTTTTTGGCGCATTTTTACTTTCGCGTAGCACTCCTGGCATAGAAGTTCACTGTTAATTTTTCCACAAACTGTACATATTGGAGGAAGAATTATATCTTTAAAAAATTCAAAAAAATTTAAATTTTTAAACAATTTATTCCAAATTTAAGCTTTCTAATTCTTTTTAATATTTTATCTTATCATTTTTTATTACTTCGTTTGACATTATTTTTACACTGGGATGAATTATAATTCCATCCCCTATAACACTTTTAGAACCGATAACAGCTTTTTCCAGAACTGATGCTTTATCCTTTATTTTTGCATTATATCCAATAATCGCACCAATAAGGGAAGCATCTTTTCCAATATAGCCGCTTCCCCATTTTATACCCCTATACATAACAGCTCTTTCATCAACAATAGTATTATCGCCCAGTATTATAGGCCCAAAAAGTTTTGCGCCCTTTTTTATTGTACAATTACTGCCTATGCACACAGGAGGTATAATTACTACATCTTTCTGTATTCTACAACTTTTTCCAATCCATACACCTTCTTTAACCTGTTTTCCAGGAATAACTACTTCTACCTTACCCTCCAATGCATCAAAATTACCAAGCTGGTATTCATCTAAACTGCCAACATCATTCCAATATTGATTATGCTTGTAACCATAATATACAACACTTTTTTCCAAAAGAGCAGGAAATACATTCTTCCCAAAATCATAAAATTTACTTTTGGGTATATAATTAAATATCTCTGATTCAAATACATATATTCCACTATTAGCAAGATTTGATTCTGCTTCTCCGCTTAAAGGTTTTTCCTGAAAACCAGTTATTATTTTATCCTTTGTAAGAATCACCACTCCATATTTAGATGTATCTTCCACTTCTGTTAATACAAGAGTACTTATACCGCCTTTCTTCTTGTGAAATTCAATAACCTTTGTTAAATTTATATCTGTTAAAGCATCACCGCTTATAACTATAAAAGTATTTCCATCAAAGAAATCTTCAACTTTTTTTACTCCTCCTGCAGTCCCCAGCAGTTCCTCTTCATATGAATAAGCAATGTTAACCCCCCACTTTGAGCCATCGCCAAAATAATCCTTTATAGCTTCAGGATACCAGTGTAGATTGCAAACAATATCATTAATTTTATATTTATGAAGAAGCTCAATTATATGTTCCATTACAGGTTTATTTACAACAGGAGCCATTGGTTTTGATATATAATCTGTAAGTGGTCTAAGTCTTGTACCAAGACCTGCTGCTAAAACCATAGCTTTAATTTTACTCATTTTTATTCAACTCCTACTTTTATACTATTATAATACTATTTACACTTAAATATAATTTTTTTAAACATTTATATATTTGTAATTTTTTTATATTTTATTTTTTCATCAATTGAGCTAAATTTTTCTTAAATGGAGGATAAACCACATCTTCTTCAGTTATAATAGCTGTAATATTTTCACTGGGAGTCACATCAAATGAAGGATTTCTTACTGGCATATAATCTGGGATGATCCTGGTTCCCATAACTTCTCTTACCTCACTGGGCTTTCTTTCTTCTATTGGTATATCACCTCCATTGCAAATACCAGTATCTATAGTTGATTTTGGCGCTGCAATATAAAAAGGAATATCATAATATTTAGCCAAAATAGATACACCAAGCGTTCCTATCTTATTTGCACTGTCTCCATTTGAAGCAACTCTATCCGCACCTACAATTACCACGTCAACCATTTTTTTAGACATAAAATACCCTGCCATGTTATCTGTAATTATAAAAAAGGGAATTTCTTCCTGATAAAGTTCCCATGCCGTAAGCCTGGCACCCTGAAGATAAGGACGGGTTTCATCAACAATTACATTTTCAATCTTACTGGCCGAATGGAGGCTTCTGATTACTGCAAGTGCAGTTCCATATCCTGACGTTGCTAAAGCTCCTGCATTGCAGTGAGTAAGAACTTTAAGTTTATTTTTATTTTTATTGAAAATATCTTTTCCATTTTTACCGATTCTGTAATTAATACTTAAATCCTCTTCCTCTATTTTTTTTGCCTTGTCCAATAACTTTTGTTTAATTTCATCCACCGTTAAATGTTTGCTTTCGTATAAGATTTTTTTCATACAGTTCAAAGCCCAAAATAGATTCACTGCTGTTGGTCTTGCCCTGGAAAGTATTTTTATACTATTTTCCATGTGGGATAAAAACTCATCTTTGTCACTGCCCCTAAACTCCGCTGCTGCAATTGCTGTCCCATAAGCAGCAGTCACTCCAATCGCAGGAGCTCCTCTTACAACCATATCCCTGATAGCACTGGCTACCTGTTCTGTGCTGCTGCAATTAATATAAATCTCTTTAAAGGGAAGTTCCCTCTGGTCAATTAATCTCAAACTTTTATCATCCCATACGAGGGTGCTGACTCCGCTTGATTTTAATTTTTGTTTTACGTTCCCATCTCCCATGAATTAAGATATTCCTCCTGCTCATGTGTTAATTTATCTATAGTTATTCCCATACTTTTTAGCTTGAGCTCTGCAATTTTTTTATCTATTTCTGCCGGAACAGAATAAACCTTCTTTTCAAGAGACTTGCTATTTTTATACACATATTCAGCACTTAATGCTTGATTAGCGAAACTCATATCCATAACACTTGCCGGATGACCTTCAGCTGCTCCTAAATTAACCAGTCTGCCTTCAGCTAAGATAAAAATACGCCTTCCATCTTTCATTTCATACTGTTCGACAGAAGGTCTGACCTTCTTTATAGATTTGCTATTTTGCCTTAAATAATTTAGGTTTATTTCTGCATCAAAGTGACCAGAATTAGCAATAATGGCTTTATCTTTGCAATTATCTATAATTATCTTACCGATAACATTTTTATTGCCAGTTGTTGTTAGAAAAATATCTCCAACTTTAGCTGCTTCTTCTGAATTTAGGACATCAAATCCATCTAATTTAGCTTCAAGAGCTCTTAAAGGATCTATTTCTAAAACAATGACATTAGCACCCATTCCATGCGCCCTCATTGCTACTCCTCTTCCGCACCACCCATATCCTGCAACTACAAATTTCTTTCCTGCAAAAAGGATATTTGTAGCCCTGGCTATTCCATCTATTGTGCTCTGACCGGTCCCATATCTATTATCAAAGAAATGCTTGGTTTTAGCATCATTGACAGCAATAACAGGATAATAAAGCACGCCATCTCTTTCCATGCTTTTCAGTCTGTTAACACCAGTTGTTGTTTCTTCAGTTCCGCCCAATACTTCATCTATCAACCCTTTCCTGTTGCTATGGATCGTAGAAATTAAATCTGCTCCATCATCCATTGTGATCTGAGGCTGTATATCCAGAATACTGTTTATATGTTTATAATAAGTTTTATTATCCTCACCCTTTATGGCAAATACTGGGATTTTATAATCTTTAACCAGAGAGGCAGCAACATCATCTTGAGTGCTAAGTGGATTTGATGCACACAATGCCACATTAGCGCCACCCTGCTTTAAAGTAATCATAAGATTAGCAGTTTCAGAGGTTACATGAAGACATGCTCCCACTATTACCCCCCCGAGAGGCTTACTTTTTGAAAAATTTTTCCTAATATCAAGCAGAACCGGCATTTCATTATCTGCCCATTCTATCTTATTCTTTCCCTCGCCTGCCAGATTAATATCTTTTACATCAAATTCCATAAATTTTCCTCCTCAACTTAAAATATCACTTTTTATAATACTAATAATTACCAGTAATAATAATTATCAGTCAAATTAAAATGCTTAAAATAGAAACTATCTTTATTTTAAAAAATTACCTTTATTTCTTATTTAATTTTGCTAGTTCTGCCTTGAGAATTTCTATCTTTTTTACAGGAGTTGGATTAATTTCATTAAGCAGAGCAAGGTATACACTTACAATATCTCCTGTATACATTGTACTTAAGGCTTTTGCCAGCTTTGATTTCCCCTCTACTGGAATTTCTATAATTTTAGCAAAATTATCTCTTATAAGTTTTATTGTTATTCTAATGCGCACTTTTATTCTTTCCTGCTCCTGCTTATCTACAAGAACTATGAGTACAAATCTTGATGTTATTCCTTTAAGCCTTTCCCACCCTACTGTTTCATTATGATTTAACTCAGGAAATTCAGCCCAGAAGCATGGTGTCTTGGAGTTCTCATTTATCTCACACTTCCACCTGAATGCTACAGATGATAGTATCCCTTCTGTCCCATAAATTACAGGAAAGCTATCTCCAATAGCAGCTGCAATAATCTTTGCATAATTCTCCTGGGTTTTAACTTCCCTTCTATATTGGGTACATTTTTTCTTTATTAACTCAAGTGCTTCTTCTATATCACTGTCTGGTAAACTTATAATTTTTAAAAACTTAAGAACAAGTATTATAGAAAAGAATAAATAACCTGCAGCACCTCTTGGCTGATATCCTGAAGGTACTTTAACAATATAGCTACCATTGTCCTCTGCAATCTTCTCAAGCTCCCCTCCTGAAGTTACACACAACAGATTGCAGCCCCTGCCTAAAGCCTGTTGTACTGCAGAAAGGGTCTCCTCAGTATTTCCAGAATAACTTACAGGTACTACAAGCCAGCTGCTATTAATAAAACCAGGCAAATCATAACTTTTTACAACCTCAACAGGAACACTAATATCACCTTTGGTAAGATTTCTAATAATATCACCTGTAAACCCTGATCCACCCATACCAAGAATCGCAACCCCGCTAAATGCAGCACTTTCAATACTTTCTACATTAACTTTTTCTGCAATTTTTTTTGCTTCCAGCAGCTGATTGTAAAAATTCTCTTCTATGCCCAGCATATCTTCAGAATCTAATTTTTTAATCTTTTCAAGATCATCCAGTATATTCATTATAGTTTTTCTCCCTTATTGCCCTTATTTATAATCAGCAAGCATCCATTGCCTTTTTGCCTAAATTATGTAATTTATTTAATTTTTCCATGCTGTCAGTCTCAGCATAAATCCTGACCACTGCTTCAGTCCCTGAAGGTCTTATCATTACCCAGCTCCCATCTTCCATAACATATTTATAGCCATCTATAGTAATAATCTTTTTAACACCTTCATTTTTTAAAATCTGGGGTACACTTTTTGACAGTGACTCTTTCACTTTTTCCTTCTTTTCAAAATCCATCTCATAATCAAGCCTTCTATATACAAAAAATCCAAAATCCTTATAAATTTCATCAAGTATCTCATTAATGGTTTTTCCTGTTGTGCATAATGCTTCAAGCAAAACCAATCCTATAAACATTCCATCCCTTTCAGGAATATTTCCCGTTACCCATAAACCTCCACTTTCTTCACCACCCATCATAACCCCGCCTGCCAGTATCTCTTCACCAATATACTTAAATCCAACAGGCTTTATTAACAGTTCCAAATCATATTTAGAACATATTCTATCAATAATTGAAGAGGTGGTAACAGTCTTTACAACTTTTCCTTTAAGCTGCTTGTATTTTAAAAGATACCAAAGAATGACAGCAAATATATGATGTGAGCTTATAAAATTGCCCTCTTCTCCCAGAGCTGCTATCCTATCTCCGTCTCCATCCAAACAGATAGCTAACTTGCATTTTTTCTCCTTTAATTTATATATAGCATCTCTTAAATTATCTCCAATGGGTTCAGGATTTATATCATTAAATAATGGGTTTATTACTCCATGAATCTCGATAACCTCATTTGGATTTAAAGACTGCAGAATATTTCTATATATTCCCTGGCATGCTCCATACATGGGATCTATAAGCAGTCCAAAATCAAAATTTCTAATAGCATCAGTATCTACTAAATTTAAAATTTGCTTACTGTACTCTGGAACAAAATCTAACTTTTCTATATTATCATCCGAGCTAAGGATTTCATCTCCAGAAGTAAAATCACTACCATATTTCTTCACCTGATTATTAACACTTTCTTCAATCCCAGATATTATATCCATTGTAGCAGAACCGCCATAAGAGCCTTTTACTTTATAGCCATTATAATAATATGGATTATGGCTCGCAGTAATCATAATTCCTAAATCAGCATTATTTTTTAGCACTCCCGCAGAAAGTATTGGGGTTGGAACAAAGTTTGAGGAAATATAAGCTTCTATATTATTTCTTCTAAAAACAGATGCAGTAATTTCTGCAAATTTTTCCGATAGAAACCTTGTATCATAGCCAATCACAACTTTTAGAGTTTTGCTCCCAGTTTTAATTTTATGCTTTAAATATTCGCACACGCCCCTGGTCACAATTTTTACCCTGTCAGCCGTAAAATCATATGCTATTACTCCCCTCCATCCATCTGTTCCAAATTTAATAACTGTCTCACCCATTTTGCATTATTTCCCTTCCAATAAATAATTCTGCCTATTTTGCTTATACTTTACCTATAAATTATTTTTATTTTTTAATTCATTATAATCATACTCGACCATTATCTTTACCAACTGTTCAAAATTAACTTTTGGCTCCCAATTTATTTTCTTTTTTGCCTTTGAATTATCACCAACTAAAAAATCTACTTCAGCTGGCCTTAAAAACCTTTTATCTATTTTTATGTATTTCTCCGGGTCAAGATTCACACACTTAAAAGCAGCTTCTACCCACTCTTTTACTGTATGAGATTCTCCCGTGCCTATAACATAATCATCAGGACTATCCTGCTGAAGCATCAGCCACATTGCCTCTACATATTCTTTTGCATATCCCCAATCTCTCTGTGCATCCATATTTCCCAGATAAAGACTGTCAGCCAGACCTAACTTTATTTTTGCCACACAATTAGTTACTTTTTTAGTGACAAATTCTAATCCTCTTCTGGGAGATTCATGATTAAAAAGTATCCCGCTGCATGCAAAAATATCATAGCTTTCTCTATAATTTATAGTCATATAATGTCCATATACTTTTGCTACTCCATAAGGACTTCTTGGATAAAATGGTGTTTTTTCATTCTGAGGTACTTCTCTTACCTTGCCAAACATCTCTGAGCTTGAAGCCTGATAAAATTTAATATCCTTGCCAACAAGCCTTACAGCCTCAAGCATTCTCGTAACCCCAAGTCCTGTAAATTCACCTGTTAATACAGGCTGTGCCCATGAAGTTGGGACAAAAGACATTGCAGCAAGATTATAAATTTCATCTGGTTTTGACTCTTTAACTGCATTTATTATAGAAAGCTGATCAAGAAGATCTGATTGAACAAACTTAATTTTTTCTTTTATATGTTCTATCCTGTCAAGCTTGTCAACAGACGATCTCCTAACCATCCCGTAAACTTCATAGCCTTTATCCAGCAATAATTCTGCTAGATATGACCCATCCTGTCCAGTAATTCCAGTTATAAGCGCTCTCAATTTTTCTCACCCCTTATTTTTTTATTATTATAAGCTTCCCTAAAAAGTAATTCCTCCTGGAGCAATTTTAGAATTAATATTTATTTTAATTCCAGCAGTTAAGACATTGTTCTTTCCAATTGTAGTATTATCACCAATTACTGATTTTTCTTCAATTTTAACATCTTTACCAATTTTAACATTTTTAGATAAAATTGAATCCTTGATAATACAATTTTTACCAATCTCACAGTTATCAAGAACTACACTGGCTGATAGATTTGCCCCTGAAGAAACATGGCAGTTATTTCCTATTACTGTAAGCGGTAGTATTTTTGCACCTTCCTCAATTACTGTTCCATCACCAACCACGAGAGGTCCTGATGTGAAATTATCTTTTGAGTATTTTACCTTTTCTCCTATATATATATTCTGCATAATTCTTCTATATGGGAATTTGAAATTAAGTTTTTTATCTAATATATCATAATGAGCTGAAAGATATTTTTCAGGAGTTCCAACATCCAACCAGTATGAATCAGAAACATATCCGTATATTTTATACTCATTTCTTAAAGCTTTAGGGAAAAGGCCTCTTTCAAAAGAATAATTTTCTCCTTCAGGTGCGAGTGCCATAATATGAGGCTCAATTATATAAGTACCTGCATTTATTAAATTTGTTGTAATTTCTTCCCAGTTAGGTTTTTCTAAAAATTCTTTTACCCTGCCATCTTTACCAATAGGAACCAGCCCATATGCAGTAGGATCCTCAACTGGTGTTAAAGAAATGGTTATATCTGCCTTTTTTTTCTTATGAAAGGATATCATATTTCCTAAATTCAGAGAGGTTAAAATATCACCATTAAATACCATAAAACTGCTGCGGCTTAAATATTTTTCAACATTCTTAACTGCTCCGCATGTCCCCAGTGGGCTCTCCTCTGTTATATATGTCAATTTCAATCCCAAATCACTACCATCTCCAAAATATTCTCTAAATATGTCAGGAAGATAACCTGTGGATATTATAATGTCTTTTAAACCATGCGACTTGAGCCATAAAATGAAATTATTCATAAAAGGCATGTTTATTAACGGAAGCATAGGTTTGGGATTAATATATGTAATCGGTCTTAGCCTTGTTCCTTTTCCGCCTGCGAGTATTACTGCTTTCAATTTTTAACCTCCTACTTTTATATCTATTTTTCTTTTATAATACCTCTCCAATAATCAAGTGTATCTTTAAGTGAATCCTCAATCCTGTAGTCTGCCTTCCACCCAGTGTGTCTTTTAAGTTTAGTATTACTTCCATATATTGAATCTACATCAACAGGTCTAAATTTACTCCTATCTATCTTAACTTCTATATTGGATTTTGTACTAAGTGATATAAGTATATCAAGTAAATCTGATATTTTCCTTTTTTTACCTGAACATACATTATAGACATTACCAGCCCTGCCTTTGTTTACAATAAAGCTATACGCTTTTACAACATCTCTTACATCTAAAAAATCCCTGGCGGCTCCTATATTTCCAACCATTACAACAGGCTCTCTAATTCCCTTTTCTATTTCAGCTATTTGTTTTGCAAAATCTGAAGCTACAAACCTTTCTGATTGTCCAGGCCCAATATGATTAAAAGATCTGCTTACAAAAACTTCAATGTTGTAAGCTCTGTAATAAGTAGTGGAAAGAAAATCAAGAGCAGATTTACTTATAGCATAAGGGTTTGAAGGACACACCTTAAAATCCTCGGTTATTGCCTTACTGCTATCTTCTATTTCCCCATATTCTTCAGCCGTACAAACCATAAGAACCCTGCAATTTGCCTGTGTTTTTTTTAGACTCTCTAAAATATTTATTCCGCCAAAAACATTCATCTTAAAAGTATCTATGGGATTATCCCATGAATAACTAACTGAACTTTGGGCAGCAAGGTGATATATGTACTGTGGTTTAAACTCATTTATGATACTTAAAACTTTTTTACTATTCCTCAGATCAACTTCTAAAGTTTTTATTTCACTTTTTACTTTATCGCAATCACTGCTTGATATAAAATTATCTAATTTTATATCAAGTCCTAAAATCTGATGATTATCTTCTCGGGTTAAATACTGTATTAAGTGCCTGCCAACAAAACCTGCAACACCTGTTATTAAAATCTTCAAAAATATTAACTCCTAAATTCTAAATGCATAAAAATTAAAAAATTCTTTAATAGTGCTTTATATTAAATTAATAGACATTATATTTACTATTTACATTATTTTAATATAAAAATGAAACTATATAAAATAAAAAATTATTATAGCTTCCAAAACAATAGATAAAAAGAAATCATTTAAAAATATTTTTTATAAATGTAAGAAAAATTCTAAATCCCAGGACCAGTATTAAAAAAGGAATTAATATAATTTTCCAGCTTCTCTTATAATTTTTCCAGAAGAAATAAAATACACTTTTTTGCATCCTTATGCTTGCTTTAACCTGTTGGCTGCCACTGCTTCCGCCAATATGATGCATTATTTTACAGTGAGGATAGTAATAAACTTTCCAGTTTTCCTGCCACATCCTGTAGCAGATATCAATATCCTCTACATACATAAAATAATTTTCATCTAAAACCCCTGTATCTTTCAAGGCTTCTCTTCTTATAACCATACACGAACCTGACACCCAATCTACTCCAAATGGAGTATCTCTGTTTACATCTGCCAGTTTATATTTTCTTGAAAAAGGATTATTGGGAGCAATACCTGTAAGAATAGTATGAAAACCGGCATTAATAATAGAAGGAAAACTTCTGCATGAATGTTGAATTGATCCATCACTGTTTACAATTTTAGGCCCGACTATCCCAATATCTGTATTTTTTTCCATAAATTCTACTAAATTATCTATTGATCCTTTGTAAACCTGACAATCACTATTAATTAACATTATATACTTTGAATTCGTCCTGTTTATTGCTTTATTGTTAGCAGCAGAAAATCCAATATTTTTATCATTTAAAATTAATATTACCAGGGGATAATTATTTTTTATAAACTTGGGTGAATCGTCACTTGAAGCATTATCAACTACCACAGTATCATATTTTATATTGGGTGGACTATTATAAATGGAATCCAAGCATGGCTTTAAAAAATTTAAGCTATTATAACTGACAATACTTATAGTTAAATCTTTAATTTCTTGTCTGTTCACTTTTGCTTTCTTGCCTACTCTATCAGGAAACTTCATTAATATTTTAGCTCCTGTCCTGCTTGTTTACACAACTTATTATAACATATTGTTATGCTTCGGTATTACATTTCCTTTCTTAAAATATTTAAGGAACTCCACAGGCGTAACAATATCAAGCTTCGACTTTTTAGCAATATCAGGATTTTCAAAAAAGTGTTTGTCTCCTGCAATTAAGTAATCAGGATTAGCAGCTGCTGTTGCAGCTAAAATACTTGCATCTTGTCTATTTATTACATTTTCCCATTTACTAATTTCCTTAGAAGTTGGATTTTTAACTATCTTGGGAGGAGAATTTAGCAATATTTTTCTTAATACTGGAAGTATTTCTGGAATTTTTTTATTGATATTAAAAACCACTTCTTCTAATACTTTTTGTGATATAACCACCATTAGCTCACCAATAATGAAATATTTCATTATTGCACCTGGCGCTCCTTTAGAAGAATATAATCCTGAAATTATTACATTACTGTCTAGAAATACATCCAGTTTATTTCTTTTCTCCATTACGCTCCATTAAATTACCATGCCTAATTTCTTCACCTGTTTCTAGAAGCTCCTCTTCAGTAATCCCTGAGCGCTTAAAAGCATTCTGTATCTCTCTTAGTGCATCCAGTGCAATATTCTTTTTAGGTTTCGCTATCATAATAGAATTATTCACAGTTAATTCCAGTACATCACCCTGATCCACCCCTAATTGTTCGCAGATCTCTTTAGGAATAGTAATCTGGCGCTTTGGGCGCAGTACTGCATCCATTAATTTCCCACTACTCATATTCTAACACCTCCAACGTTAGAATTAAGACATCCTACGTTTGACACTATAATTATTTCAAAGTTCCTTCAAATTATCAAGTAAATATCAATAATAAAATTATTTATAACTTCATGGATAATCCTTATAGCAGTAACTTAACAGCACAATGGCTTTCCTCAAAAGGAAAGCCATTGTAAAAAAATAAAAAATAAAATTTAAAATAACTATAACTAAATTAATAAAAATTTATAATAATCCTATTAAATCATATCTTTACTTATTTTGCTTTTTTTCTCTTTCAGCAGCTTCAAGCATTTTTTTAGCTATTCGAAGCTCTGTTTTTCTTCTTATTTCTTCAGTGTAAACCCTAATTTCTCCAACTAACCTATTGTATCGGGTGATATAAATAGTATCACCTAAATTTTTAGTTAAATACTTTGTTAAGTTTACTCTTAAATCATTGGTATCTATTCTTTTTATATCATCTTCCATTTTCTCCCTCCTCCCTTGCTGTAAAAATTATTAAACTTTCAAAAAACAGATTTCATTAAAAAACTTACCGTTTTTAGCTTTACCTGTACTTTTTTAAGTATTATTATTCTATCATATATAATTATATTAAACTATTAAAATAAGTCAAATTTTTTTTTTAATTTATATCAAACAAATAAATTATAGTTTTATTACAATTATTAATGCCTTCATTTCAGAACAGAATCGTCAAAAGCCTGCCGCATGAATATTATGACACTGAAGATTAAATTATTGACCTTCTTGCAAGACCGTAGATATAACCAAATAATTTTGCAAAATCAATATATAACTGCAGTAATGGAATAAAAAGTACTGCAAAAAATTTACCTGCCGTACTACTCTTAGTCTTCTCAGTATTATTCCATGTATAATTCACTCTGCTGTACGGCTTATAAATATAAATAACAAACAGAGGAGCTATGATCATAAGTATCCATAAATTTATAAAAACTGACATTACTATAACAGCAATAAAGAAAGCAAATGAAAAAAATCTTATCAAATGACGATAAAGATACATCTTGCCTACAGCATCGCCTTTTGCATACCTAAAAAACTGCTTAAAAATATCAACCATGCTGTCTCTCATCTTCCAGTAAACAACTGCATCAGGATTAAACTTTACATCATAGCCCCTGGCTCTTACATTAAAGTTAAATCGCATATCTTCTCCATAATCCATAAACTCAGGATATCCTCCTGCATCCTTCCATAAACTTTTTCTAAAACTTAAATTTCTCGAAGAAGGCATGTACTTTTTACTTTTTATCTCCTTCCTTCCTGGCATAATACAAACAGCCAGACATTTCTCTAAAAAACTTCCAGCCAGCGGGCTATTAAATCCTCCAACCATATGGCATGATTTATCATCATAATATCTGGTTATTTCACCTATCCAATTTCTATCCAGAATACATCCTGCATCACTGACACAAATAATATTGCTATTTGCATTTTTTATGGCAATATTCCTTCCTTTAGATATATTCGCCCCTTGTCTCTCAATTATTTTAATATTTATCTTTTTGCTGCTGCTATCAATATTATTTTTAAAAAAACCTCTTACTATGCTCAGTGTATTATCACTTGACCCGCCATCTATCAGTATTATCTCGCCAGGCAGGCATTCCTGCTCTAAAAGACTGCCAAGAAAAGCTGAGATGCTCTTTTCCTCATTATAGACAGTTGTTACAAAACTAATATCTTTTAAAATTTTCCTATCTTCCATATTAAAAATTAAAATCAAGCTTTTTTACTTTTTGTTTACACATCAGTATTTTAAGTATTTAGAAAATAAACAATCAATATTACTGGCTACTGCTTTTACAAAAATACAATTTTAAGGTTTTAAAGTATAACCCAAGTTTTTCCTTGCTTAATTTTTTTCTGCCTTTTTTCTTCTGCCCCAAAACAGATAAAATCATAAAAAGCAGTATCCTATTAATTACTCCAAAAAAATACAGGCAGCTTAAAACTAATGCATGAAATAATGAGTAATTCTTTTTAAAATAAAGTCTTCTGCTTTTCCATATCCCAACCTCTCTCGCCACTTTATCTCTGGAAGCAATGCCGCTATCAGAATGCTGTACTGCAAAATATGGGTAATAATAATGCTTGTATCCTGACATATGCATTCTAAGACATAAATCGGCATCTTCACTATACATAAAATAATCTTCATCAAAGCTGCCCGTCTGGATGAAAAATTCTCTTTTTAAAAACATAAAAGCTCCGCTAAGCCAATCTACTTCTCTAACACTTTTATGGTCCCAGTTACTTAAAAAATATGACCCAAATACGCGAGATTTTTTAAACAATCTGTGCAGGAAATAGCTCTCGTAGAACTGTCTTGCAAGTGTTGGGAAAGACCTGCAGCTGTATTGAAGCGAGTTATCAAAATTTAATAATTTCGCCCCAATAATTCCAACCTTACTACCTTTGCTTTCCTCATTATATAACTTAATCAGATTATCCAGACCTTTTTGAATAAATTTAGTATCTGGATTTAAAAACAATAAAAATTCTCCTCTTGCTCTTTCAGTTCCTATATTTGAAGCACTGCAAAAACCCCTATTTTCTCCCATTTCTATAACAGAAATCCCATCAGATTCTAACTCTAATTTCTTTAAGTATTCAATACTTCCGTCACTTGAACCATTATCAACTATTATTAGCTCCCATGTAATTTTATTTTTATTTTCCTTCTTCTCTAAAGAACCAATGGAAAAAAATAAACTTTCTATGCAGTTTTTAATAAATTTCAGACTTTTGTAACTTACAATTATTATGCTTAAATCCAATTATTCTCCTACTAGTCAAATTATTTTCTAATATTATTTTTTAAGCTCTCCTGCTTCTTCACTTAAAACAGAAAGTAGATTTTTTTCAAAATTAGAGTTGGAAAATTTTTTGCAGCTTTTTAGGGCTTCTTCTCTTATACCACCTATATCCATTTTACCGCTGCATATCTTTAAAGTAATTTTTTTTAACCCTTCCCAGCTTTCAAATAAAAATCCGTCTTTCCCATTTTCAATGATCTCGGTTTGTCCTCCCTTATTTATAACCACCGGAATACATCCTGAAGCCATTGCTTCAACAGTAGTTATCCCAAAATGTTCAAACTTTTCAGGATGTCTTTTCTCATCTTCTCCCATTCCAGCTCCATGCCAGAAAATATAAGCTCTTGAAAAAATATCAGCTAATTCCTTCCATCCAATATTAGTTAAAATCCTTACAGGATAGCCAGAACTTATTTCTTTTATTTTATTTACATAATCTATATGTTTGCTTCTATCCTCTACTCCTCCTACAAGATACAGGATATATCCATTCATAACATCCGGATTATCTCTGTAGAGTTCTATAAAAGCCTTTGCAAGTTCTAACTGCTTTTTATTATGATGCTCGGGGAAAAATCTCCCAACACTTAAAATAATTTTTTCCTTTTTCCCAGATGTAAAATTATCTACATCTACAGGAGGAAAGAGTATGGTGCAGTTTCTTTTCCAGAATTTTTCTATCCAGTGCTTGGAATATTTAGAAATTGCTATGATTTTATTATAAGTTTTTAAAAACCTTAAGTCTCTTGGATATGTAATAAGAAACAGAGGAATAAAACCCAATATTTTTAGTATAATCTTTTTTACAATATTACCCTTAATTTCATTATAAACAACCACTCCTAATTTTCTTGAATCCTTTGTATTCCTATATTCAGTCTTTGGAATAAAAGTATTGGAAGTTATTAGAATCTTGCAGGGCTTTTTGCTAAAATCAACTGGAATTTCAACAATCTCTTTTAGATTTTTTTTTAGTTTAATGTCCCTTTCATATAATATATTTTCACTTCTATTAAACAAATCTCCTATTTTTAATCTATTGCCCTTATACTTATTCTCAATTACCAAAATCCTGCACTGCATCAAATCAATACTGCTTGTATCAGGATTCTTAAGTCCTATTCTAAAACGCTGGTTTAAATTATCTATATTGATGATTACTTTCCCGCTGCTCCAGCTGCCCCTTCTAAGGAAAAACCTCTTTATATCATATAATCCTTCCTCAATTTCTATTGCTCTAAATTCCCTGCAGAGTCTGTCAGAAAATTTAAACAGCCATATAGCAGGAAGTCTGAAGAAAAAAAGTAAGAATCTATGTATGGTCCTAAAATCTACATCAAAGGGGGTAGGAAAATAACATAAATATAAATTTCTGTTTCCATAAGCAGAAAGTGAACTTAAATATGTAGCATTTATAAATATATCATATTCTTTTGTAATTTTTTCAGCATAATCTTCAGATAAAAAAGGAAATACTTTTAAGTTAACTTTACTTAAATTTAGATTAAGCCTCCTGGATACCTGATTTAAATCTGCAAATATATCTGTGATTATATCCACGCTATAATTGCTCTGATGAGATAGGATTTCAGCCATTTTGCAACTGTAACGTTCGCCACCACCGAAAGTTGATAAATATCTGTCATAAATTCCAATTCTTATCATAAATATGTCCTATCAAAAGCTTCTTATCCAGCTTTTAATATCATTATCCGATACTCTTCCACCTGTCCTTACCCTAAATCTTTTCCCAGAGTTTTTTATCAGTAGATAAAAAAGCTCAAAAAATACCCTTATTCTAATAGGAATATCTATTCTATTTTGTTTTTTCCCTGCTAAAGCACTGCCAATAACTATAAATATATTTACTATGCTTGATAAAACAAATGCACAGTAACTTTTTAAAAAAAGCATTGGCCATCCACACTTATAAATAGCTAACAGTCTATTTCGAAGTACATGATATGTAAAGCTGTAAGACCATTCCTTACTTGTTCCACAATGGACATGCCTTGCAATAGAATTAGGAGTAAAAAAAACTTTCCAACCTCTGAGTCTGGCTCTCCAGAACAGGTCAATATCCTCATAATAGGTAAAGAAACTCTCGTCAAAATAACCGATGTCCTCAAGCATCTCCCTCTCTATTAAGAGGCTGCTCCCACTTGGTGCAAAAATTTCTTCCACCCTTCCATACTGGCCTTCATCAAATCTAAGAAAACCCCTGTCCCTGCTGTAGAAATACTTATTTATTTTGACCCCGCAGCTGTTTATTATATCTTTTTTATGTACAAAAAAAGTTCTTGGTATTTTAACTTCTACCCTCTTTTTACTTTTATTAACTTTAGAATCATATATAATCTCTTCTCCAACAACTATTTTTAAACTATTTGGTGAAATATAAGAGGATACTTCAAACTCTAAATACATATCTTTGCCCATGTCAAATATGGGAACTGCCAAAATAGCATTATTCTGAGTCCAATAGTTGATATTTCCTTCCCTATCAGATGATGGAGGATAAAAACCATCTAAATATTTAACATCACCATACAAAACCCCGCCATTGCAATATTCCTTGCTGCTGTTCTGGTTATTACCATTGCTATAATTTTTACTATTTCCAGTATTACTGCTTTTATTACTTATAATTTTTTCCTGACATATTTTAACATGAGAAATATTTACACCAAGCCTTCTGCTTCCCCTGCCTTTTTTTAACTCTCCAGAAGTAGCACTTTCTGCCATAAACTCAAGCGGCAAATAAGGATGCAAGAATACAACCCTTGAGCTTACAGCTCCAATGTGAGAATCCTTTGAAGATTGTTTAAATATATTAACCATTTCCCTGAGCCAATCTCTTTTAACAACACAGTCATTATTAACAAGAGCAATATACCTGCCTTCAGCTTTTTTAAATCCTTCATTATTCCCACCTGCATATCCTAAATTTTCAGGCAGAGAAATTACCTCTACCTGGGGGAAATTTTTTCCTACAAAATCTATAGAACCATCCGTCGAACCATTGTCTACTATTATTATTTGAATTTTTTCTTTAGGATAATTTAAATTTAGTAGTGAATTAAAAAGATTATACAAAAATTGCCTGCCGTTATAATTTACGGTAATAATGGATATTAATGGATCATCATCTTGAGCCAATTAACTATTTCACCTCACTTATTAACAAAAAATTACCCGCGGGAAATCACGACTACACCAATTGTAATTATGGCTGCACCTGCCCACCGAAGAGGGTTCACATCTTCTTTCAATATGAATTTCGAGAGAATAAGTACCAGGACATAAGTAATCCCGATAAATGGATATGCAAAGCTGAGATCTACTGCAGATAATACAACCAGCCATATAGCTGCTGAGAGTACATATAATAATAATCCTACCCAAACTAAAGGACTTTTAGTAACCTCAGAAAAAAACTTTCCTAATGTTTGGAAACTATTTACATTAATAAATCCTATCCGATTCATACCAATTTTTAAAATTATCTGTCCCCCAACTGCAATAGATATGCTCAGTAAAATAAGAAGTATGGATTTTATTAAACTCAATGTTCTGCTCTCCTCTTTTATTATTTCCAATTAATTTCCTCTTATATTTATTCTCTTACATTTATTTTTATAACAACTTCTTTTTATAGATTATAATTTATACCAGATTTAATTGTTATTAATATCTATAATTTTCTAACCAAATAATATTTACTTGACAATGAAAGTCCCATTACCTTATCAATATCTTCAAAATCTCTCATTATAACATCGAGCTTCTGGTCCAAATCAACACCAATCTTGAGTTTGGCCTTAGATTTAATATTAATTCCTTCCAGTGCCTCTCTTATTTTATTAATATCTATTCCTAAATTTCTAATTTTTCCCCAGAGAGTTTTAAATATATTGAAATAAATTAATAGCATTCTTTCCCTATTTTTTTTATTTAACTTATTTATCTCCCTGTTTATCTGCAGCTGGATATTATTATTAATAGCCTTTACAGAATCATTATAGCTTTTTCTTAAATTTTCAAAATAAATACTGGTAAGCAAATACATGTACCTCCTGAACTTACCTTTTAAAGATTTATCTTTTTTTAATTCATCTGACTCCAGCACGTTAAACCTTTTAAGAAGATTTATATTCTTAAAATTCTTCCTTGATAATTTTATTTCAAAAAGTTCAAAAAGCTCATTTTTGCCATAGATATTTCCAACATTATCTTTGGAAAATTCCAGGACTCCAACTTTATCCCAGTCACCCTTATCAATTATCTCAAAATCCGCATTCTCCAGAATATACTCAATAGTAAAACCATCTATTTTGCTGCCAGTATTATCTTCTACCTTGCCCTCACCTATAGTTTTAAGTAACCCTCTTTTTTCAGGCATGGAAAAAAACAGCAGGCCGTCAGTTTTTAGTTTTGCCCCAAGGACATTTATCATGTCATAAAAAAATTTCGGTGTAATCTTTGAAAAAACATTATTTACAATAATACCATCAAATTTTGTTCTCTCTATTATTTTTGATTTTAAAATACCTACTTTATCTAAAATTTTATCTTCAACCTTCTGTTCATCTACGTTTTCATCAACTTCCAGAAAAAATAATTTACCAAGATTACATTTAGACAGCATCTCCATATCTTTATATTTATTGGAAGTTAAAACTAAAACATTCGTAGCCTCTTCAAAATTTTTCTTAATAACATTAGAAATCCTGCTGTTCTGAAAATCAATAAGTTCTATTATCTTCTTTTTATCGTTAGCATAATCAGCCTCAATACAATACTTAACTAACGGCCTTGTAACATTTTCCCAATCGAATCTATGGACAATTTTATTTAAATTCTTCTTATAAATTTCAATTAAGCTCCTATTTGAAATTGTGCCTTCAATAACTCTTGCTAATTGATGAGTATTTTCATATCTTACAACTTCACCTATGTTTTCTTCTTTAACCATTTTAGCTATTGAATCACCTTCTGTTGTAATAATGGGTAGTTTTGCCCATATGTAATCAATTACTCTTGTTCTATAAGAGAATTCAGTTTCAACCCTTTTCTGATGTATAGATAATCCTATACTTGATTCCAGAAGAAAATTCTGCCTGATATCGTAAGGTGTCCATTCTTTAAAAAATACATATTTTTCAAACAGGTCAAGTTCTTTACTTAGCTTTATGGCATCAATACATTTTTTCATTTCAGGAAGCTTTGGATCTGGATGTTTAATACCAATAAATACCATCTTTATATCTTTCCTGTTCCTGGCAATTTCCCAGAGCGCCTTAATTGCAGTTATTGGATCCAGCCAATTCCATATACCTCCACCCCACAGTGCTATTTTGTCATCTTCTT
This sequence comes from Actinomycetota bacterium, assembly GCA_016783995.1. Next base: position 8,595 of record JADHVN010000002.1, on the reverse strand, counting down.
TAATTGCAGGTATTGTATTCCTTATTGATTCTCCAGTGTGTTTGGGTGGGGATGATGGTATTCCAAAAGGTACAATGTCTATTAATTTTTTAAAGGTGTTATCAGAATCATAATTATATGGATTTACTCTACCCATGGCATCCAGCATGCCAAGCCAGTAATCCTTTTGCTTTTCACTTGCACAGATAAAATAATCTCCAATAGTAAGCTGTGTTTTTAAAATATTTAGATTATTCTTATCAATTCTTAATCTTTCAGCCATACTGCTGTCTTTAAACATTTCAAGGCTTTCCAGATTAAAAGGATTATAAAGATCTATTATAATCTTTCCTGCATAGTTCTTTAAGAAGGGAAAATAATATAGTATATGCCCCTGCATTAATATTATATCTGCATTCTCTGTATACTTCTCTAAGCTCCTATAGCTATCTACCCTGTATTGCCCTGTCTTAAAACCTTCTGTATCAATATCTATCCTATTTGGTGCTGCCAGAGTAACATCAAGAAAATTAGATAATATTTTCGCAAACTCATAAAATCTTATACCAGGCCCAGCCATCTGCTTCCCAATTATATCGTAACTTATTATAAGAATTTTTGACTTACTTTTCTTTTTAACAATTTTCTCATTCATTAAAACTCCTATATTACCTCCAATTTATATATAAATTGCTTAGATTATATCAAATACAAAAATCTAAATTAATAATCATTTTAACCTTAATTTTTGTAATATGAAATAGTTTTTTATTTTTACAATTAGATTATATGGTAAAAATATAAAATTTATAAAATATGCATATGCAAGCGCTGATTTCTGATCCCTGGTTGCGCTGCTCTTAATCCATCGAAGTTCTTCACTGAGAAATTCTTTGAAAAAATATAAAAATCCAAAATTTATAACCACGCACCTTAATCTGTTTTTATGATAAAATTTGTAAAAATTCTTACTAAACTTTTTAACAGATGCACCTTCAAAATGTCTTGAAATAGCATTGTGGCTGACCATTATCTTTTTTTCTATTTTTTTTAACTTGATACAATAATCCAGCTCCTCGTAATATGCAGGCCTGTATCCTGTATCTAATCCACCAACTTTACTAAAAATTGTAAAATCAGTTGCAAACAATGCTCCAGTTATATAATCAACTTCTTTTAAAACTTTTGTACCATTCTTTTTATTATCTCCTTTTGTAAGTTTTTTAACCATATTATAATTGCTATCACTAAATCCGGAGAATTTCTTACCATAATTTATATGCTCTGTAATTAAATTAGACTTAACTTTTCCACCAGCATGCTGAATTATATCCTTACTATAATCCAGGATAAGCCCGCCTACTACTCCAATTTCTTTTAAATCTTTAGTATGCTCTCTAAGCTCAAATGGCAAAATTAAATTACTTAAAGTATTTTTAAATAAATATAAATCCGGGTTTATAAGGATTAAATATTTAATATGCTTCAGTAATTTTTTCTTTTTTTTAGGAATAAAATTAAAGATAGCATTGTTTACCGCTGCCGAGAAACCTATATTTTTTTTGAGTTTGATCAGTTTAAAATTTCTTGGAGATACTTCTACATATGAGTTTTTAAATTCTTTAATTTTCTTTATTGTATTATCAATCGAATTATTATCTATGACTGCTAAAAACCACTTCCTGTAACTGGAAGCTGCCACAGATTTCAGACAATTTTCAATAAAGTCTTCGCTATTATAAGTTACAATTATTATTAGAGTTTCTATTTCCATAGAAAAATGTTAGAAAAATTTCAATACTAGCTTATTATTTTTTAATCAGTGACTTTATAGGTATCTTTACAAGCAGCTCTATAATCAGCTTTCAATTACTTAGATATTTTTCTTTTAAAAATTTTAAAATAATTATAAATTCTATAAATTAACCCCTTTTTAACTATCCCTTCAAGCTCAGAAATTCTTCTATCTCTCTCTGCAATCATTCTCTTCTGCCTTATAACAATTTGATTAAGATTTCTAATAGCTTCTTCTCTGCTAAAAAAGATTTTTCTTTCCTTTCCCTTGTCAGGGGAAAATCCTGGATTTTTAGCCCACTTCTGAAGCGCCATTGTTGTCTTATCAAAATTGAACTTACAAACCCCATATTTTTTACCAGCAAGTGCTGTTTCTTTAACTTCCTGCCTGTGAGATGCAAGGTAGGTAAGTTTTTTATTTAAATCATATGGATCACCAGGTATAAAAGTATATCCGATCTTTTTACTGTTTATAATTTCTGTTAGTTCGCAAACATTGGAAGATAGGACACAAAGTCCAGCCCGCATCCAGTCAAGTATCCTGTTTTTACTTCCCAGCTTAACCTCATAAATATCTTTATCTATATTTATACCAATATCTGCTTCCAGATAATAATTAGGAACATCCTCTCCAGGTATCCACCCTTTCATAATAAACCTGTCTCTGTAAGGAGATTTTTCTATCATTGATAAAAAATTTGGGTAAGTAGCAGTATCCTGTTCAGGAATTCCCCCGCCTGTTGAAACAAATTTAATATGCTTGTTCTGTTTCATAGCAAGACTTAAACCCTTAAACAGGGTATCCACATCTGCCCATGTGTTATATCCGCCAGTCCATAAAACAACAAGATCATCCCTGCTTATTTCATCTTTTTCTCTTATAACCACTTTTGTATGCTTATATTCTTCTTCTGGCATCCCGCATGGTATTGTATGCGCAAAATCATATCTTGAAGTATGCCTGTTAAGCCTTCCAGCAGCACCAAGCTCTCCTATTAGAGCATACTTCTGCCGCGAAGATACGCATGAAAAAATATCTGCATTTGAAATAATATTATATTCACTATTCCAGTAATGGTAGAGACAGCTATCATCCCCATCACTTGCGGCTCTTGCCTGAGCTTCAGCCATTACATGACCAAAAAGATCAGCCCAAAATGGAGTTATTTTAGTAGTATTTTCACTACTAATATCTTCATTAGTATTTGCTCCACTATCATATTTAGTAGTTCTGCTTTTAATACTACTATCTATATTGCTACTTATAAAAGCCAGTAAATTAGAAGCAATAAAAGATGGGTAAAAATTACATCCTACTATACAATCAGGCTTAAACCTATAATAAATCTCTGCAATCAGCCTGGTGTTTTCAAAATCATCTTTTTTTAATATATTGTATTCAAAACTATAATTTAAATTACCGCTATTATTTGAATTACCATTATTTTTATCTATCCTTGAAGTATAACAAAAGTCTTTATTGAATCGCGAGTTAAAATCATCAGGATACGCAGATGGAATAGCATAATTGCAAACACACAACTTATGGCCTTTTTTTAGAAGCGGTAGTATAAACTGCCAGCTTCTAATTCCGGTCCCATATACTTTAATATCATTTTCAAATGAAAGTGGGCTCATGCCCAGTATTAAAATTTTACTCATTAACCCATTTAATTTTCTGAAAATATGCTACTTAAATATATTTGCGTAAAAACTGCTTTTATTATATATTTACCTAACTAAAAAGACCAATTAATATTAAGTAAGCCAATAAGTACAAATTAATTATTATTAAATTTATAAAAAATGAAAACTATAACTATTATTCTTATTATATTATTTTTAGCAGTAAGCACTTTCTTTGGATTCCTTATAACAAAGAAAATACTGGGCAGCAGACAGGAATTATCAGAAACTGAAGCTGACATTCAGCCAGAGGAAACTACAGAAGAAGAAGTCCCTGCTGCTGAAGAACAACCAGAAGAGGAGGCCGGGGAAATTGAAGAAATCCCACAGCAAATCAATCCTTCTAAAGATATTTCTAAAATCGAGATATACCTGGATGGGGATAAAGATAACGGGATATTTTTAGGAGAAGCACAGTATGGTCTGCCTTCAGAGGATATTACATTAATATATGGAGAGAATTTCCTAAATTCAGGATTCAGCCTAATAGCAGAAGGCAAGGAATACACATTTGAACCAGGCTCGATTCACTGCATTTATATATATACTTTTATTACAGAATATGGCTGGGAATATTTAAGAGAAGAAGTACAGGTACCAGGAGAACCTGCAACAGCAGACAGCATCAGGATGTCTATTGACAGTCTGTTTGATAAGAAAGTTATTACCAGTGATGAAAAAAAAGAAATAAGATTATCTGGATGGGCTGCTGATTTAAGTATTAAAGATAGTCCTGGAATAGACAGAATAGAAGTTTATCTGGATGGCCCGAGTGACTTTGGTAAATTTTTAGGAAAAGCACAGTATGGCTTAGAAAGAAAGGATGTTGCAGCAGCCTATGGAAATCCAAATTACAGTAATTGTGGCTACTACCTAACCTATGATGGAAGCAGTCTTGAGCCAGGCTCAACTCATTCTTTTTATGTCTATGCTCATTCAATAACAGGTGAATATCAATTTTTAAAAAGAGATGTATTGATTGAAGGAACAAAGGAAGAATCAAATGTCATTGTTTCTTTTGAGTCAAACTTTGGCAGTGAAAAGATAGAAATAGAAGGCTGGGCAGTAAGTAACTATATTTTAGAGGAAGGCGGACCGCGCCCAACAGATATTGAATATGCATTAACAAGAATAGCATTTGTTTCCAATAGAACTGGAAATGAAGATATATTCAGCATGAATCTTGACGGGTCAGAACCTATCCAGCTAACAGATTATACAGGCAGGGATATGTATCCTGCAATTTCACCTGATGGTAAAAAAATAGCTTACTCCTCGGATATAGGAGGCAGCTGGCAGATAGTAGTTATGAACTGGGACGGATCTGGAAAAACACAGATAACTACAAATCCTGAAAGAAATGGATACCCAACATGGTCATTTGATGGAAGATATATATTCTTTGAAATGTTTATAGATGGTAACTGGGAAATTTACAGAATGGATAGCGATGGCAGTAATATGAAAAGATTAACTTTTAATAACGTAGATGACTGGCACCCTTCAGCCCACCCGTATCAGTATAAAGTCCTTTATGAATCTGGAACTTTTGGGCATGAGGAAATATATATAATTGATCATAATGGTGAAAACAATAAAAATATATCAAACTCTGATACAAGGAATAGAGTTCCTAAAATGTCTATTGATGGCAAGAAGATAGTTTTTATGGGTTATGAAGGAAACAATGCAGATATTTTTACCATTGACAGTAATGGTGGAAACCTTCAAAAATTAACCAATCACCCTGAATCTGCAGGCCTTCCTGCTTTCTCACCCGATAACAAATATATAGTATATAACGCAAAGATAAATGGCAACGATGAAATCTTTATAATGAATATTGATGGTTCCAATCCAATTCAACTCACAAGCTCGCCTGGAGATGATTGGGGAGCTGCTTTTATATATCAGGCATCCAGCAATTAGCCAGCTTAACTAATCTAAAGTGATTTAACTTTATATCGTACTTCATGCTTGATAGCCTTGCGCTTAAAACTTAACCTGATTGAAGAACCTATTGAAAAACCTAACCACAGAGTCCATATAATCTGTCTTGAAAAAAGATAAAATACAAGCTCAGAAACTTGTCTGCTGGAATCAAAAAATTTTGTTATAAAAAAATTAGTTATTGTTCCTTCAGATAGTATAAGACATATAAATGGTATAATGCCAATAATTATGAGTGCTTTATAATCATAATAACTCCTGCCTATATTCAGATTAAGTAGAAGTGCTGCTATTAAACCTATTAAAAACCCTATGATTATAAGTATTAAAATCTTTAAAAAACTTAAAAAACCTGCCGAAATTGATATTTCACCAAAAAGGCCCAGTATATAATCATAATATGAATAAACTAAAATATATAGAATTGCATTAATGAATGAAAATATAAGTAAAAAATTTTTCAAAATCAATCACCTTCCAAAATTAATTATCAATAACAACAATAATCAACAACTTATAAATTACAAATAATATCTAACAATTTATTATTATAATAATAAATTAATAATCTATGATATGAATTAACAACCTATAGTATTATTTTAGCCAATAGTATAGCAAAATACGATATTTATTGTAATCCAATATATTCTATATATGCTTCCGGCGGTATTTCTCTTAACATTGGCAATCTCTTTATCGCATACAGGCTAAGCGATCTTACATCTTCTACACCGCCGCCAGCATTAACTGCACCCCTATAACCTGCCTGGGAAAGCAGACCTAATACTTTATCTGAAGTAGCCCCGTGAGGCCAGGCAACAAATACAACTGGCTTTCCTGTATGAACCTCAATATCACTTTTAGACTGCACCAGCTCTTTTAAGGAATCTTCTATATACATATTCCTTATAATACCATGAGACCATGTATGTGATTGAAATTCGCAACCATAGCTGCTCATTTGAGATATTTCCGGCCATATAAGCATAGGCCTGTGCGGAACACCTGCTATATTAAAATCAAACTCATTCATCCTTCTGGTGTCTTCTGAACCACCCATATAGCTTGTTATGAGAAATACAGTCATCTTGTATCCATATTTTTTTAAAATAGGAAATGCATAAGTATAAAGGCTTTGATAGCCATCATCTGAAGTTATGATGATAGGTTTTTCAGGAAGAGTCTTCCCATAATCCATATAATTTAGCAGATCAATAAATGTTATAGTCTGATAACCAAGATTCTTTAAAGTACTCAGTAAATATTCAAATGCTCCTGTGCTAGTCTCATACCTGCATTCAGGATAAGGCACTATCCCGTGAAATGCAAGTATTGGAATATAATTTCTTGTAAAAGGCTTTGAACCAGAAACAAGTACACTGTAACTTGAGCTTACATATGATTCTATCTCATCCGAGGCCATACTTAGCTTACAGGAAGCATAGCTATCTTTAGTAATACCATCAACAATTCTTAAACTGCTGCTAAACTCACGCACCTCACCAACACCTAAGTACTCTATTCCCCAGGAGGTATTACCTTCACTTAAAGTAAAAAGATTGGATAAAACCAGATTTACTATCATATTACCTGCATCTATATCTCCTGTATTTTTTAAAGTAATATTTACATCTATGATATCTCCCGAGTAAACACCTCCGCCATTCCTATCTACTAACTTTAAAGTAGAATTTTCAAATGATGGCAAGAGTTTAACCAAACACTCGGGTGCTTCTTTTATTGTAACAGTCCCATTACTCTTTACCTGCATTCGGGGAGAAATAGTTGAATTATTTTCAGCATCAGGGCTAACTTGTGCATAAAAATAATATGTATTTACATCACCAATATCCAGCTTATCAATTTTTAAGCTAATCTCACCATCACCAATATTAAAATCATCTGATTCTTCCTCTAAAATTACTAGATTTTCCAGGTCACTGACGACTACTTCTATATCACAAGCATCCATATTGCCGCAATTACGAACATAAACTTTATATAACAACTCATCATCATACTTTACTTCCCCTATATCTCCCAGTTCAAAACCTTCAATAAACAGTCCAGAACAATTAAAGTCAGGACTGCTTTCAATTACAAACATCTTATCTTCAGAAATATCCATAGTAAAATAGTCACTTTTATCTATTAACTTATTTTCCTTAAAATATTTAAATTTAATTTCAGGAGAGATTATTTCTGTTCCATTATCAAGAGGGTAATCAACCTTAAAAACTAAATTCATGCTGCCCTTATCACCAATATCCAAATCTCCTATTTCATAAACTTTACTGTCTCCTTCAAATTCATACTTGTAGTCTTCTAAATACTCTTCATAGACTACCACATTTTCCGGTATGCCTATCTCTATTTTAAAATCTTTAACTTCTATCTTCCCTGTATTCCTGTAAAAAATATCATATATTAAAAGCTGCCCTGGAATTATAATTTCTTTATCTGTAGATTTTACATAATTAAATTCCTTATCTCCAAAATTAGGAGTGGCATACTTTTCTTCTTCAAGAGCAATTTTTTCTTCTTCAAGAGCAATTTTTTCCTTTAGAGCTTCTGCTTTCTTAAAATCAAGATATGCCCAAACCGACCAGGCCGCTGACGCTGCTGCAACAATACATGCTATAACTATTACTGATATTATTAGTTTTTTTCTACTTAATTTACTGCCCAAATTTATATACCTCCTGTTAAAAAAAGTTTATTAAGATTTTGAGTGTGGTTTTAAAATATTACAGATTTATTTCCAGCTCTTTAAACATTACCGCTAAATCCCTGTTATCACTGCTGAGCCCCAGTTCAAGAGGTGTAAAGCTGTAATTGTATCTTAACTCAACTATATTCAATCCATCCTGTAAAATTTCAGACTTAAAAATTAAATTATAATCGTAAAAATCTTCTAAATTTACAAGTTCTATACTGCCCGCAGCGTGCCCATTTATTGTAACAGTTATTACCTGTTTTAACTCAGAGTGAGGAAGGGGTTTGGCAATAATCCTTAATTCTTTTTCCCCTTCTCTGGCATTACCAATATCATCCAGGTCAAAATAAAGTATTGATACCCCGTTAAGACCCCATGTTCCAAGACCAGTCTCGATTTTTCCCCATCCGCTTACCAGATAATCACTGTAAGCCTCGTTAGTAAAATCTATAAAAATGTCCCCATCC
>JADHVN010000050.1 GCA_016783995.1 Actinomycetota bacterium | reverse complement strand
TATCAAGATACTTCTTTTTTTCTCTGGCTAACCTTTTTACAATTTTAGAGATGTTTACCGTAAGGTCACCGATTCTTTCCAGATGCTTGATAATTATACTGATAGAATGTAAGTATCTTAAGTCTTTGGCCACCGGCTGGTGTTCAGCCTGCAGGACAATACATTTTTCCTCTATTGAAATATCGCTTTCGTTAATCTTTTCGTCTCCGTCTATAACCTTCTGGGCAAGATCTGCATTCATTTCTATAAAAGCCTCTATTGAATTATATACTGCTTCCTGCACCAGGCTTCCCATTAATATAACATCCTCATTAATCTCTTCTAACTTATGGTGAAATGTTTCTCTCATTTTATTCCTTCTTTCTCAGTCTGAATCTGGTTCTTATAGTAGTGCCGGAAACAGCAAAAATCAATACCAGCATTAAAAGCACCAGTGCAGTGCCCCATTGCATATCTTCTGGTGTATCTGTAAGCTGAGTTGCCAGAACATATAAATGATATGGTAATGCCATCACCTGACTAAAAATAGAATTAGGCAGATTTGGCTGTGAAAATGCAGCAACTGTAAATATTATAGGGGCAGTTTCACCGGCAGCTCTTCCAATTCCAATAACTGAACCGGTTATTATTCCCGGTAAAGCCTGTGGTAGTATTACCTTTGTTATTGTCTGCCACCTGGTCGCCCCCAGAGCCAGTGACGCATGACGGTAAGAATCTGGAACTGTTTTTAATGCTTCTTCAGTAGCCGTTATTATCACCGGTAAAATAAGCAGTGCAAGGGTTAAAGAACCTGCAAGAATTGACCTGCCGAACTTAAGCAAAATAACAAAAAATCCCAGGCCGAATAAACCATATACCACAGAAGGTACCCCGGACATATTTATAATGGACAGCCTTATTATTCTGGTTAATCTGTTCTTTGAGGCATATTCATTCAGATAAATCGCTGCCAGAATTCCAATGGGTAATGAAAATATAAGGGTTCCTATTACCAAATACATAGTTCCTAAAATTGCCGGGAAAATACCACCTTCTCTCATCCCCGCCCTGGGCTTTTGTGATAGAAATTCCCAGTTTATTGCGCTACTTCCCTTAACTATCAAATATATTATTATTCCCATAACGAAAGCTATGACTATTAGAGTTAAAAAAAGCAAAAAAGTATAGGAAATCTTCTCCATAACCGTTTTTCTTCTTTTATTTATTTCTATGCCTTCTCCTACCATTTGCCTAACTTTCCCTTATTTTGTTTATAAATCTGTCGGATATAAAATTTATTAAAAAAGTAATTAAAAATAAAATAAGGCCAATAGCAAATAAAGATGAATAATGAAGTCCGCCCTGAACAGTTTCCCCCATTTCTGCAGCAATAGTGGCAGTAATGGTCCTGACTGGCTGGAGCCATGAGAATACAATTCTGGGTGAGTTACCGGTTATCATAAGAACCGTCATTGTCTCACCCACAATTCTACCCAGGCCCAGCATCACAGCTGCGGCTATCCCCGATGATGCTGAAGGTATTACAGTTTTATAGGTTGTTTCCCATTTTGTCGCGCCAAGGGCAACGGAGGCATGCCTGTATCTATTCGGTACAGCATTTATTGCATCCTCAGAGATAGATATAATAGTAGGCAAACTCATAAAAGCCAGCATCACTGAACCGGCAAGTGCAGTAAGTCCTATACTAAGATTGAAGAGATCTTTTATTATGGGAACAAGAAGTTTAATGCCGATAAATCCAATGACAACAGAAGGAATAGTGGCCAGTACCTCAATTATCGGTTTTAATATTTCCCTCACTGCTCTGGGAGCTAATTCTCCAATATAGATGGCACTTCCTATGCCAAGGGGTATGGCAATTACAATAGCTCCAAATGTCACCAGAAGCGAGCCGGTCAGAAGTGGAAGAAATCCAAATTTTTCAAGTACCGTGGGGGACCATTTCTGGCCGGTTAGAAATTCTAAGATTGGATAAGATAAAAAAAACCTTATAGAGTTTGCAATCAAGAAAGCAAGTATTAAACCCAGGACTATAATAGAAATTATTCCATTTAAAAAAACAAATCTGTAGATTATAAAGCTTTTAATATCTCTCAGTCTGGTTTTTAACCGTGCCATAAATTTATTTTAAAAGAAATATAAATTTCATTTAAGTGGAACAAATCCTTCTTCCAGCCCTATATCCTGGCCCTCATCGCTGAGCACAAAATTTATATATGCCTGACCTATTTCGGTCAGCTCCTTACCCGGCGCATAAATATACAGCCCTCTTGATATGGGATAAGAATTGTCTTTTACTGTATCTACCGAAGGTTCAATACCCTCAACTTTTACAATCTTTAGAGATTCCTCCAGATACCCTAATCCTATATAACCTATTGCATTGTCATTTTCTTTTATCTGGTTTACAATATCGGCATTTGACTGAAGCCTTAAAGCAGTTTCAGAATAATCATTATTCTCCATCGTTTTGCCTAACTGAACTACTTCTTCCAGGAAATATTCTCCAGTACCCGAACTGGAATCCCTGGCAGTTATAATTATTTCAGTATCATCTCCACCAACATCTTTCCAGTTGGTTATCTCGCTGGTATATATTTTTGAGAGCTGCTCTATGGTAAGATTTTCTACGGTAACATTGTTGCTTACTATAACTGCAATCCCATCATAAAGAACTATGTATTCCTGAACATCAAGGCCGGCATCCTTTGCCGCTTCCAGTTCCTCATCCTTTATCTGCCTTGAGGAGTTGGCAAGCTCATTAACACCGTTTATCAGGTCTGCAATACCGCCTCCGGAACCCCCGCCATTTATAATAATTGTTCCCCCATATTTTTCCATAAATGCAGATGCCCATGCTTCAGAAACCTGAAGCAGCGTATTAGAGCCTGATATTATCAGTTCCTGACCACCATAAGGAAGGCTTGCACCTTCAGTTCTCCCAGAAACTCCTTCCCTTGTACCACATCCTACTAGTAATGTATTTACTGTAAGTAAAACTATTATCCCAAGATTTAAAAGTATCCAGAGCTTATTTTCCTTAATAGATTTTCTTATTATTCTTTACTCCCTGTAGTTCTTATTCATTTTCTTATCCGGAAAAAGTTTAACAGTTAAAAATTAGTATATTCTGTAGGGTATTATAGAGAATCTATTTCAATAAAAAAAGTATTTTTAATATCTGGTTAATACATTATCATTTTTTAATGAATTTTCTTTATGATATAATCACTTTATTATTAGTAGATAACTTTTAATTTTACTGTTCAACTGTAATTTATATTGTCAATAAACTATAGGAGACGTATGATTCTTCAAAATTTTTACTTAAATACTATAGTTATTCTACTGGCATCATATCTCATTGGCTCCTTCCCATCCGCGTATATTGCCGGAAAAATAAAAGGCATTGATATAAGAAAGATTGGAAGCAGAAATGTTGGTGGGATGAACACAATCACAAATGTAGGTAAATTCGCAGGAGTGATAGTAATAATTACTGATATTGGGAAAGGAGCACTGGCGGCTTACCTTGCCAGTAGATTTTCAGATTATAATATTTTTATCCCACTGCTTGCTGTTGTATTTGCAGTGATAGGACATAATTGGATGGTATACATCAGTTTTAAAGGTGGAAAAGGAGTCTCAACATTTTTAGGCGGGTTACTTTACCTGTCACCGCCATCACTCCTTTTTCTTTACCTTCTATTTATACCTGTTGCTTTGTTCATTCTCAAGGATTCTTATCTTGGAACTGCCATCGGATTCTTTTTCTTCTCTTTTTTTCTCTGGGTTTACGAAGGAAGCTTCTGGTGGGTTATTTTTGGGTTCCTTGTAACCATAGTGTACAGTATAAAATGCTACAGCTTTATAAAATCATACTATACTGAAAAAAGAAAAGATGTAAGCCCGGTAGTTAAAAAAATATTTAAACCATTTTTCAAGGGAATGTAAAAAATGAAATGCCCCTACTGCTCGAACCCTGATACAAGGGTTATAGATTCCAGATTAACTGATTCTAATGATAGTGTCAGAAGAAGAAGAATGTGCGAAAAATGCAGTAAAAGGTTTACAACCTATGAAAGGCTGGAAAATCAGCCCATCGCAGTTATAAAGAAAGATAATACAAGACAGCCTTTTGACAGAAATAAGATACTCAGCGGATTAATCAGGGCATGTATAAAAAGAAACATAAGCACAGAAGTACTAAATAAAATTGTAGACGATATAGAAAACGAAATTTCCAATATGCCTTCCAATGAAATCCAATCTAAAGAAATAGGGAACCTTGTTCTTAAAAGATTAAAGAACCTGGATAAAGTTGCATATATTAGATTTGCTTCTGTTTACAAGCAATTCGATAGCATCAAGCAATTTACCAAAGAATTATCGGAATTGCAAAAATCAAAATAAAACCGTTTGTATTATAACTTATATCTTAACACAGCACCAATACTTCCAGCTTTTATTAGTTTTTCATTCCCTTCTATATCCACTATTTCACATCCCTGGTTTAAAGCATCCTCAACAATCTCATCAACTATATCATTATAAAATACCAGCTTTCCTCCACAATATGGACACCCATCTTTATATTCTATAGTTAAGTAGCGGCATGAATTACAAATATAACCTTCGTGTGTAAATTGTCTGTCATATATTAAAATTCTTATCTTCTCAATTAATAACGATTTTATAGTACCATCAATTCCAAGCACACCCATTCCATTCGGGTTATATTCATCAATTAGCCTGCCGATCAGGTCATCTTTAGTTTTAGCCTCAAATTCATTAATAACTTTTTGAGCTTTATTGCTAATTAAAGAAATATTTGAATCCGGCTCAGCATCAATATTGCCAATATGTCTTGACCGCAGGTAACTATGCAGATAATTTAAAAAATTAGGAATTATTTCTTTCCTTCCTGCTAGAATCAGGTAATCAAATTTCTTTTCCTTGAAAAGTTCCATTGCCCTGTCATTCACCAGTTTGAAGAAATGATGTAACTTCTCTTCTAACCTGCCATACAGTTTTCTTTCTCTCAAAACAGCCTGACTTTTAAAATTAACCTTTGAAGGGACGTCACTTATAAAAGCTGCGAGATACTCATTAATTTCACCAAGATATATAGAATAAATTTGCGCTTTTTCTCTGTCAATAAGCAGTACGCCGTATTTTTTAGAATTATTAAGAAGAGCCCTTATGCTCTGGGTATACGGCTTGGGATCGATAATTATTTTGGATCTCATTATTATGGGTATTCTAAATTCTTTCCACAGGCCATCTCCTGAAGAAAAAATTGCAAGGGTCCTTGTTGAATCAGCTCTGAACTTATCATTTACAAAAGCTTTCACTTTTTCAAAGATTTCAAATACTTCCTTTTTCTGGCTTTTATCAATATTAGTATCAGCCTCCAGTTTCTCTTTACTGCTGGCAATCATGGAATTCAATTTAGTCTGGTAATCTCTTTTCGTAATCCTGGACCTATCTACTAAAAGATAAACACTTACAACCAGCTTCCCCGTGGGAACGAAATTTAGTATTTCTTCCAGGCCCGAGACTTTATTGCTTGAATTTGCCATAAATAATACCACTCCTCTCACTACTGTATTAATGTGATAAATACAGTGTTTATTATTCCAATGGACATTGCTGCTTAAAAAACTTTAATTTATAACTAAAATTTATTATTATTGTTATTATTATACAATATCTATTCAAGAAAGAGAGGAGAGTATCAATGCTTGGATATATTGGATATAAAATCCTTGAATTTATTGCTATTGCAACTCCTTATCCTGTTACATACTTCATTGCAACATTTGGTGCCAGACTATGGATACTGACTGGTGTAAACGTTAAGATTATTAGAAATAACGTTTCAAAAGTACTCAACCTTAATATAAATGATAAGAAAATTCATAAAATAGCAAATAGGATTTTTATAAACTGGGCAAAAAATATTGTTGACTTTTTAAAACACCCTATTATCTCTAAAGAGAAATTAAAACAAAGGGTGGAAATAGAGGGCCTTGAACATCTAAATAATGCATTAAAAAAAGGAAGAGGTGCAGTTATTATTACAGCGCATATCGGGAACTTTGAATGGGGTGCCTGTAGAATAGCAGTAGAAGGATATAAGATATGGGGTTTAAGCCTGGTTAGAAAAAATAGGCTTGTGGGGAAATTTTTTGAGTCAAATAGACTTTCAAAAGAATTTAAAACTCTTTATATAAACAAGATGCTAAATGTTTTTAGAATACTTAAGAACAATGAAATAGTAGCTATACCATCAGACTGGGACCCTACAGCGCGGGCTGCAAGGCCGTTTAAATTCTTCGGCAGAACTGCGTATCTACCCACCGGTGCTTTACAGATAGCGTTAAAATCAGGAGCACCGCTGGTACCGAGCTTCATTTACAGAAAGGATAAATATAATCATTTTCAGATAATTGAAAAACCCATTGACCTGATAAGAGAAGGAGACAAAGAAACATTGATTAACAAAAATATGGAAAAAGTGCTGGAGGTTATGGAAAAGTACATCAGAAATAATATTTCCGAATGGGAAATGTTTCATGATATCTGGAGTGAAAAATAGTTTCATTTCATTTATAATTTACTCACTTTTGCATATATGCTTTAATATCTGGCAACCCGGAATTTTATCAGTTCTGTGATTGGCGGATAAATAGAAAAAGGGGGAATAGAAATAAAAAGTAAAACTTACAAACCTGGGCTGAATCCTGTTTCTTCCAATGAAGTATCATGGTACACAAAGTCCATCGAAGAAGTTGTAAAATCCCTTAAAACCAATATTAAAACCGGCTTAAGTAAAAAAGAGGCAGAAGACCGGATCACAAATTATGGCTATAATGAACTGGAAGAAAAAAAAGGAAGGACACCCTTCAGAATATTCGTCTCCCAGTTTAATGACTTTATGATATGGATACTTATTGCTGCTGCTTTCATCTCCGGTATAATTATAAAGGAGATCACCGATGCAATAGTAATACTGATTATACTGGTAATAAATTCGGTTTTAGGCTTTATACAGGAATTCCGCGCTGAAAAAGCCCTTCAGGCTCTAAAAGAGCTTGCTTCTCCCAGCGCTCTGGTTATAAGAGATAGCCAGGAAAGCAGTATTTATTCCAAAAAACTGGTGCCCGGTGATATTATCAAATTAACTGCAGGTGACCTTGTACCGGCAGATTGCAGAATTATAGACCAGATAAATCTGCAGGCCAACGAATCAATTATCACCGGTGAATCCCTGCCAGTCAATAAAATAACCACACTCTTAAGTAAAGTAAATATTCCACTTGGTGATAAAAAAAATATGCTCTTTAGCAGCACCAATATTGTCAAGGGTAGGTGTATTGCCATTGTCACAGACACGGGACAGAGTACTGAAATTGGTAAAATAGCAAGTATGGTTCAGGAGGAAGAAGAGCTTACTCCTCTTCAGATTGAATTAAAAACTGTGGGTAAAAAAATAGGAATAATATGCCTGGCAGTAAGTGCGGTTGTCTTTTTATCAGGGATATTAAAAGGTAATTCGGTTGCCCAGATGCTCCTTGTTGCAGTAGCGCTGGCAGTTGCTGCCATACCTGAAGGTTTACCTGCTATAGTTACAGTATCCCTGGCGCTTGGAGTTCAGAGAATGGCAAAGAATAACGCTATAGTCAGAAAATTAAGCTCTGTTGAAACTCTCGGTAGTGTATCCGTTATCTGTACCGATAAAACCGGAACTCTTACTAAAAATAAAATGATGGTAAGAAAAATCTATTCAGGCTTAAAAGAGGTTAAAGATTATAATAATTTCATCGAAAGATATAATAAAGCAGACAGTAATAGCAGTAAAAAAACTTTAACTGTAGAGAATTTAGACAGCGACAGCGCACTAAAACTTTTAATTGATAATGCTGTTCTCTGCAATGATGCATATTACATAAATAAGGAAACCGGGCAGATTACCGGAGATCCAACAGAAGCCGCACTTATTGAAATGGGCAGTTTTTATTCAATAGATAAAAACAAACTAGAAAAAGATTATCCCCGAAAACTGGAAGAACCTTTTGATTCTGAACGCAAAATGATGACCACCATCAATAAAATACCATCCGGCGATAATCACCGTAATCAAAGATATATACTCTTTTCAAAGGGAGCTCCTGAGGTAATTGCAGGGAAATGCACCAGAATAATTAAAAATGGTAGAATGGAAAATTTAACTGATTCCGATAAAGAAAAAATCATTGAAAATAATCATACACTTGCCGGCAAAGCAATGAGGAATCTGGCTTTTGCTTTCAAGTATCTGGACGAGCTCCCTGACGAAGAAAGAATAAAAGAGGTGGAAGAAGATCTGGTATATCTGGGTATAGTAGGAATGATCGATCCACCGCGGCCGGAAGTATATGATGCCATTGAAAAATGCAAGAGAGCCAATATTAAAATCATTATGGTAACCGGAGACCATAAACTAACCGCAAGGGCTATTGGAGAAGAGCTGGGAATACTTGGTCCGAAAGATAAAATTATTGATGGCACAGAATTTGACCTTATGACCAAAGAGGAGCTTGAAAAACAAATAGAATATATAAGAATCTTTGCCAGAGTCTCCCCTTCTAATAAAGTAGGTATTGTTGAAGCTTTAAAGAAAAACCAGCATATAGTGGCTATGACAGGCGACGGAATAAATGATGCTCCATCGCTAAAAAAGGCCGATATCGGTGTGGCTATGGGTATTGTAGGAACCGACGTTAGCAAAGAATCAGGTGACATGATTCTAACCGATGATAATTTTGCAACCATAGTAAAGGCTATAAAACAGGGAAGGGTAATATATGATAACCTTAAAAAATTTATATTATTCCTGCTGTCGTGCAATATTTCAGAAGTGCTTCTGATGTTTATTTCCATAGTAGTGGGTGACTATATATTCTACCTTATAACTGGAGAAAGAGGACTCCTTTACATACCACTGCTGCCGGTACAAATCCTGTGGATGAACCTGGTAACTGACGGTCTTCCGGCAATGGCACTGGGAATAGACCCACCTGAAAAAAACATTATGGACAGGAAGGCTTCTAAAAGAAAGGAACAGATTTTAAGCAGAAGAGGGCTTATAATGATCCTATGGCAGGGATTGGTTTTAACTTCCGGGGCACTTTTTATATATTTTGCCGGTCCTTTATTTTTCAATAACCATGATCTCCTCCATGACAGGGAAATCTTTCAGACTTCTGTTTTTACCACTTTGGTGATAACCCAGCTGCTTCATACATTCAATTTCAGGTTTGAAAATAAGGGTATATTCAGAAAGCATATTTTTGAAAATAAATTTCTTAATCTGGCAATAATTGTATCCGTTCTGCTTCAGA
>JADHVN010000049.1 GCA_016783995.1 Actinomycetota bacterium | reverse complement strand
TTTCCCTCAATAAGCACCGGGATTTTTGGCTACCCTGTAAAAGATGCCTCAATGATTGCCCTTAAAACCATCATTGATTTTTTAAAAGAACATGCAGAAATTGAACTTGTACGAATGGTCTTATTTTCTAAAGGTGATTATAATATATACAAGTCATCTCTTGAAAATATTCTGAAAGACTAAAAGAATAAATTAAGAGCACTTGGAGAAGCCGCAGTTTCTGCAAACATAGCAGCCTCCCTCAGGTTCCATTATGCCTCCGCAACCATCCTCAGGACATATCATAATAGACCTGGGGCCATTGGTTATTCCAAAATCAAATTTATTGGATCCATTTAAGTAAAAGTCTATGGCCTTACCCATCGCATCGGGACAGGAAAGGACATGGGTTTCATCATCAGCAATGCAGGTAATACATCTTATTCCTTCTACCTGTTTCTTTACTGACTCAATATCAATACCCGACCTGATGGCAATACTTATAAGCCTGCCCACAGCCTCGGTTAAGGCAGTACAACCCTCTTCACCGGTATTGATAAATACTTCACAGATGCCGTTTTCATCCGAATTTACAGTTACATAAAGTTTCCCGCAATTCCCTATTTTATATTTTTTGGTCATACCACTGGTAACCTCCGGTCTTGGCCTGGGTTTTAATTTTACCTCTTTTTCTTTTCCCTCCTCTTTTGATTCTTCCTCCGGATAACTTTTTACTCTTTTTTTTGTTTCTTTCCCGGCAGCACCAGCTTTTACCTTTTTTTCTTTACCTTTTTTCTTTCCTTCCACCTGGAGTACCTGGGTACCTCTGCTCTTATCCCTGAATATAGTTATGCCTTTACAGGCTAACCTGTAAGCCAGCATATATACATCTTCTACATCCTGAACCGTAGCGCTACTGGGAAAATTAACAGTCTTGGATACTGCATTATCTACAAATTTTTGAAAAGCAGCTTGAGTCCGCACATGCCATTTTGGAGATATCTCATGCGCTGTAACAAATATTCTCTTAAATTCTGAAGGAACTTCGTCAATATCTTTTAAATTGCCCTTTTCAGCTATCTTCTCCATCACCTCTTCGCTGTAAAAACCTTCATCCGTTGCAATTTTTTTAAAATATTTGTTAACTTCCAAAAGCCTGTCATTGTCCATAACGTTTTTGACAAAAGACATGGCAAACAGCGGTTCCACCCCGCTTGAGCAGTCAGCAATAATACTTAAAGTCCCTGTAGGAGCAATAGTTGTAGTGGTTGCATTTCTAATTTCATAACCATCAGGACTGTCATATATACTGCCTTTGAAGTTTGGAAATACTCCTTTTTCTTTTGCCAGTTCCTTTGATGCGTTTTTGGATTCATCCTGAATGAAGCTCATAACCCTCTGGGCAAGTTCCAGAGCCTCCTCGCTATTATAGGGGATACCAAGGATTATAAGCAGATCGGCGTATCCCATTACCCCCAGGCCTATTTTTCTATTTCCATGCGCCATTTCCTTTATTTTTTCCAGCGGGTACCTGCTCATATCAATGACATCATCCAGGAACCTCACTGCTGTGCGAATAATTCCTCCTAATTTATCATAATCCACCTTTTTTATACCCTCTTCCTCTTTTACCATATGTGCCAGATTTATGGATCCCAGATTGCATGCTTCATAGGGCAATAATGGCTGCTCGCCGCATGGATTGGTGCTTTCAATCTGCCCCAGGTTTGGAGTTGGGTTATCTTTGTTTAACCTATCAAGGAATATAATGCCAGGATCACCATTCTTCCACGCATGTTCAACAATTTTACCAAACACTTCCTTTGCTCTATACCTATCCACCACCTCTTTAGTTCTCGGGTTTATAATCTCATATTCGTCATCATTCTCAACTGCTCTCATAAATGTTTCAGTCACTCCAACAGAGATATTAAAATTAGTCAATTTTTCATTATTATCTTTTGATGTAATAAAATCCAAAATATCAGGATGGTCTACTCTCAGTATCCCCATATTTGCGCCTCTCCTTGTTCCACCCTGCTTTATAGTATCAGTTGCAGCATTAAAAACAGTCATAAAAGATATGGGACCGCTTGAAACCCCTTTGGTGGAAAGGACTACATCATTTCGTGGTCTTATATTGGAAAATGAATACCCGACCCCGCCGCCCGATTTCTGGATTAGTGCAGTTTCCTTCAGCGCTTCAAAAATATCATTCATAGAGTCACCTACCGGAAGAACAAAGCAGGCAGCCAATTGCTGAAGTTCTTTCCCGGCATTCATAAGCGTCGGAGAATTTGGAAGAAAATCAAGGTCTGTCATAATATTAAAAAACTGCTTTTCAATCCCCTTTACTTCTTCTTCTGTTTTACCATACTTCTTTTCTGCAGAGGCTATGTTTCTGGCAACTCTTACAAACATATCTATGGGTTTTTCCAGCAGGACTCCGTCTTCATCTCTTTTTAAATATCTTCTTTCCAGAACTTTTATAGCATTTTCTGATAGATTGATTTTTTTATTGAGGTAATAATTATCCTGAATTTTTTTATTATCGGATTTTTTAATGTTTTCCATTAATTAATACTCCCAAATTTATAATTAAACAATTCAATAAATTAAGCTAATTAGCTCATTATATAGTGTACTTTTATATACTAATACACTATATATTGTATGTCAATAGAAATTCATTTTTTAATTATATTTCTGATAAATATTAAAGGCCATTTTGGTAAATCAACCAGGGCATTGGCTACAAATATTCGGTTTTGCATTAAATTTTTTTAAGTTATTAATATAATAACAGAATTATTTCTGGTATAATATCTTACTCGGTATAAGAGTAACATTTTTAAAAATCTATAAATAAATTTTTTATTTTATAAAGACACTAACCTTAAAGGAAGTATTATGAGTTCTGTTATCAAAAAGAGAAGAAGAAAAATGAGAAAGAAAAAGCATAAAAAAATGCTTAAAAAAACAAGATGGCAAAGAAGAAATAAATGATAAAAGACAACAATATCAACAAAATAAAACTGTTAGATATTATCGATAAAAAAATTCTTGTCTGTGATGGGGCTATGGGAACAAATCTGCTTTCAGTCGGTATTTCCGAATACCCTGATTCATTAAACATAGGCAACCACAATATTAGAAAAATAATAGATATTCATCTAAGTTTTCTTGAAGCAGGCTCAGATATTATTCAAACCAATACCTTTGGTTCTACTCCCATCAAACTTGAGTCTTTTAGGCTGGAAAATGAAATTAAAAAAATAAACGAGAATGCAGTAAATGCCGCAAAAGAGGCTGTAAGCATATACAGGTTTAAATCCGGAGATGAGAAGCCCTTATTTATTGCCGGCGATATAGGACCTTTAGGAAAACTGCTGGAGCCCGTAGGTACCTTAAAATATGAAGATGCCGTTAGCGCATTTTCAAAGCAGGCAGAAATACTGATAGGCAAAAAAGTAGATTTGATAATAATCGAAACCATAATGGATTTAAATGAAGCTTTAGCCGCAATTGAAGCAACCAGAAAAATATCGGAAGATATTCCCATTGCCTGCACTCTTTCTTTTGGTGAAAATAGCGTAACTATAATGGGAAATAAAGCAGAAAATGTTACTAGCAGGTTAATTAATGCAGGCAGTGATATAGTTGGGGCAAACTGCAGTATGGGATCGGCTGCAATGATTGGTGTGGTTAAAAAGATGAGAGAAGCAAACCCGGAAGTCAGGCTTATCTTTCAGCCTAATGCCGGACAACCAGTTCTGGTAGAGGGAAAAACCATATATAACGAGACTCCGGAAATCATGGCTTCCAATATCGCCAAATTTCTTCCTTATAAGCCGTCAATAATCGGAGCATGTTGCGGCAGTACACCCGAACATATAAGAGAAATTATAAAGGTAGTAAGAAGTTACAAAAATTCGCAGTAATAATTTATACCATCAACATACTTACCCATAAGATAAGAAGGGCGGTAGTAAAAAATCATAACAATTCGCAATAATAATTTATACCCTTTTTTAGCAGTCTAAACTATCAAAAACCAATGATCCTTTAAAATTTTGCGTCTGTCTTCCGTATTATGGGGGCTAACTCGCTTTCCAGAAATTCTTCATCCTCATTGAGTGTGGCTTTGAATAAAAACCAGTTTTCAACATGTTCAACAGATTCCCCGGGAGGCACTTTTTTCATACCTCCAAGTGTTTCAACCTCCAGTATTTCTGGATTAGTATAAATTTCTGTATTTACTCCAAAATCAGGATACCTGGCTTCCGGATTGTAATTATACCTTTTTACAAAAAGTTGCCCGTCAAGGTAATATGCTGCCCATCCGAGTGTATTTAAAACGCCAATTTTCTGGCAAGTTTTTGCATTAGGATTCTGCTTTACCTGAATAAACTTTGTTCCCCAGATAAATCTTGGATCCTTCATTTCCGTATAAGACCAGAGTACCAGGGGACGTACCGGAAGAAGATTTTCTTCTGCGGACCTGTAAGGCTCCTGGGGTATTATCGCCATTCCACCCTGTGCCATTACTGAAAGTGCCCAGGGGGCAATCTCTATATCCCATAGATTTTTATTAACCAGTCTATGTAAAATCCTGACATTATTATTGTTTGAACCCAGATTTATTTCCATTTCTTTTTGAATGCCAGTTGTGGCCTCGATACTTTGAATAAGCCTGAGAGTTTTCTCATTCCAGTTATAGTTCACAGGATTATTATCAGGAAAATATGTGCGGGGTTTTACTTCAGGCGCATGCCAGAGTCTGTGCCCCCCGTATATCAGCCACTCATCTCCGCCTGTTTTTCCCTGCTGCTGCTTAAACTCTCTAAATAGATTCTGGTCTCCCACAAATCCAAAACGAACAATCCTTGGTCCTACGTCAGTGGTAACTACTATTTCTACTTCCCCGTTAGTCATACGGATACAGTTCTTCCAGCCCCCAAATTTATATTTTTCTTGAATTTCCATAAAATCCCTCCTTGGACTTAAAAAGTGAACTTATAATGATTAAATCTTTTATTCTTCATCTCTTATAATTAACGCTTTTTTGCATATTTTTTTTATTTTAAAACCCAATAAAATATTATGATTGGAGGTTCCCCCCTACTAATAATTATTATATTTGTTTATTTATTTAATTACTAATACTTCTATCAATAATTATGTAGGAGTATAATAATGGTAAAGTAACATGATAGCAAAAAAAATAATATGTAGTTGAAAGGGGGTGTAATAAAAATGAAAGCATACATCTTAATAAATGCAGGGCTGGGGGTTGTAAATGATGTTTTAGATAATCTTAGAAAAATAAATGAGATAAAAAGCGCTCATTCAACTGTTGGACCTTACGATATTATTGCTTTTATAGAAAGCAGCGATCTATCTGGCTTAGGGAATACAATAGTTCAAAAAATCCAGAAAATATCCGGGGTTTCAAAAACTCTTACCTGTATTATTATAGAATAGTGCACATTACTGGAATTAAATTAAAAATTTTTCTATTAATCTCATACCAATTATTAACTTTTTAGCTTTTTTCCTATCAATAATCTCTTTGGGAATAATGCTAAATCCAATATAAGTATTATTTCTTTTTTTTGTAAACCTAAAAGATCTATCCTCCAAAATTTTGAACCTTTTTAATATATATTATGGCTTACTGAAAATCTTTACATAAAAAAATACTTATATTTTAAAAATTAGGTTAGAATATTACCTGGGAGGTGGAAAAATGAGAAAGCCTTTAGCAAGAATTGTTCCTATTATAGGTGTAGTAATTTCTGGAGAATCATCTCCATTGGGACCACTGCCAATTCTTCCTTTTACCGGAGGTGGGATTACTCAGTCTGATGATATTGTCAGGTATATTCAATTACCTGAAAGTGATAGAAGAGTTAAAGCTATTATTTTTGAAATTGACTCTCCAGGTGGGACACCTTATGCAAGTAAAGAAATAGCTGACGCTATAAAAAAAATAAAAAAGCCTACTGTTGCCCAGATTCGTGAACATGGAACATCAGGAGCTTACTGGATAGCATCTGCTTGCAAAAAAATAGTAGCTGATCCACTGAGCAGTATTGGAGGCATTGGTACCAGAGCTGAACGAATTGATTTATCAGAACTTGCAAAGAAAATAGGTATTAAAATTGATTCTTTTATAAAAGGAGAGTATAAGGGGATTGGTTCTCCCTATTCTGAGCTTTCAGAAAAAGAAAAGAAATTTATAGAAGAACATGTTGAAGCCTTTAATAAATATTTTGTAGACGAAGTAAAACGGAACAGGAATATAAAAGATGACAAGATTTTAGGTGATATTACATCAGGAAAAACATATCTGGGTAAAGACGCATTAGACCTGGGACTGATTGATTATTTAGGAGGTAAAGAAAAAGCAATTCAAATTGCATCTGAGTTAGCAGGTATGCAACTTTATACAGATTACAGAAAAGGTGGTATTGAAAAACCAGGTTTAATGTTCAGGATTTTTAAGAAACTGTTTTAAATTATCTTTTTCCCTTCCTTAGTTATTTTGATAGAGCCTAATTTTAAAAAATTTTATTTCTTACCCAACCTGTTAATTCTATCTTTTACCTTCTCCAGTTCAGAAACAGCAAAAAACTGTGGATTAAAAAATGTGGATATTGGAAATAAGCATTTACTGGTATAAATCAAAAAAACTTTAAAAATGGAAGATAAAATAAATGTCATTCCTTTAAATGATATAGATAAAAGTATACTGGAGTTTCTTCAAATCAGCTTAAGAAACATTTTTAATAAAGAAATCTGCATATTAGATAAAATAAATGTTCCCGAAAACTCCTTTGATCAAAGCAGAAATCAACATAATGCAAATAAAATTTTAAATTATTTAATGGAAAATCTCCCTTTAAAAAATATTCAGGATATAAATTTAGCAATACTTGACCTGGATATATTTGTTCCTTCGCTAAACTTTGTATTTGGGCTGGCAGTAGATTTCCCCAGAATATGTCTAATATCTATAGCAAGACTAAATCCTCTTTTTTACACTTATTTTAATTACAGCCTTAAAAGTAAGAGCTTAACTCTTAGATTAACAAAAAAGGAGAAAAACATATTTGAAGAAAGAATATTAAAAGAAGCAGTGCATGAAATAGGTCATACCCTGGGACTAAATCATTGTTCCAATTATAAATGTGTTATGTATTTTTCAAACACCCTACTGGATACAGATAAAAAAGGCTATAATTTTTGTTTAAATTGTTTGAATATTTTAAATAGAAAATAACACCTTAGAAAACAGCAATCTTTTTAATTGAAGATGTGTCCGAATATATAGACTATGATTCCAAAAAATATGATAAGATGATAGAGTAAATCAGTTAACTGTTACAAGTAAAAGATATTCTTTCAAAGGATTATGAGGGAAAAGAGTAGAAGTTCAGATATTGAACACGCAAACAGTAAACAAATTATAGAGGCTTTAGCTAAAATTAGCAGAGCTGTTACTTCCGATTTATATCTAGAAGATATTCTAAAATTAATTGTTACTGTAACTGCTGAAGTAATGGACTCTAAAATATGTTCTCTTATATTATTAAACAGCACTAGCAAAGAGCTCGAGATTAAGGCCACTCAGTCTGTAAGTGAAAATTATAATAAAAAACCAAATATAAAAATAGGCGAAGGGATTGCCGGAAGAGTAGCCAAGCATGGGAAGCCTATGACTGTCCTGGATGTGCGTAAGGATGAGCGGTATATAAACAGAGATATTGCCGAGAAGGAGAATCTTTGTTCTTTACTGTGCGTGCCGCTCATTTTTAAGGGCAGCATAATCGGAGTATTGAATTGCTATACAACAAAGCCGCATCGTTTCAGCAAAGATGAAATAAATGTTTTAATGTCAATAGCAAATCAGGCTGCAATTGTTATTGAAAATTTTAGATTAGTTATAGAATCCAAGGTTATTAAAGAGGAACTGGAAGGAAGAAAAGCTATAGAAAGGGCAAAAGGCATTCTAATGAGGCAAGAGAACTTAACAGAGGAAGCGGCCTATAATCTTATTAGGAAATACAGCATGGATAACCGCAAGAGCATGAGGGAGGTATCGGAAGCAATCATATTAAACGAAGAGATAAAAAATTTTCATAAGAAATAATAAAAAATAATAAAAAATAATACTTGACAATCTTAAATTTTTGTGGCATTTTGTTGTTGAAAATAAAGCACAAAGTCAGTGCTTTAAGAAAGGGAACAAAGTGGCGTTCTAAAGAACGCCTTTTTCTTTTCTAACCCTTTCTTTCAGTGTTAGAAAAACAGGATAAAGATGTCCTTTTTAGTAGCAAAGTCTGCTAATCTGCTAAAAAGGACATTTTGTTTTTAAGGACAGTGGCGTTCTTAGCCCTTTTGTGGGCGAAGAACGCCTTTTTCTTTTCGGGGGTACCTATGGAGAGTATGCCTTATGAAGGACAGATAAAGGCTTTAACAAAGATCAGTAAAGCCATAGCTTCGGATTTGTACTTAGAAGATATCCTTCGCCTCATCGTCACCATGACAGCAGAGGTGATGGGCTCAAATATCTGTTCGTTGATGCTCATAGACGAAAAGAAAAACGAACTTGTAATCAGGGCTACTCAAAGCATCAGCGAGGAATATAACAAAAAGCCTCCTTTAAAGATAGGAGAAGGGATTGCGGGCAAAGTTGCAAAAGAGAATAGGCCTTTAGCCATTAAAGATGTGACTAAAGAGAAAGAATATAAATATCAAGATATCGCCAAAAAGGAAGGTCTGTGTTCCCTTTTATGCGTACCCTTGACGGTAAAAGGCAAAGTTATAGGGATTATAAATTGTTATACTTCCACTCCACATGATTTTACGGAAACGGAGATAAACGTCTTAACCTCGATAGCGAATCAGGCTGCCGTGGCCATTGAGAATACGGAGCTTATGGTAAAAAGCAAGGTAATACAAGAGGAGTTGGAGGCACGCAAAAAAATTGAACGCGCTAAAGGGATTTTGATGAAAGAAGAAAGGCTAACGGAGGAAGAGACTTATTTGAAAATTCAAAGATATAGCATGGATCATCGTAAGACTATGCAGGAAGTTGCGGAAGCAATTATTTTAGCAGCTGATATGAAGAAAAAAGCGTAAAGAAAAAAAGGAGGTAAAAAATGTCTTTCAGTAAACCAAATGCAAGTCCTGCTACAAATACAAAAAATAGGATAAATCCATCGCCGATTTCAGGACTTTGTGTAACTTGTTTGGATGGGTGCATAGGATTTTGTGAAGTTGCAAAATCTGCTATCAGAGGAAGAGAGGTTATTTATCCTCAACCCTTTGGAAAAGTTGTTGCTGGCTCCGAAAAGGATTACCCTATAGATTTCTCTCACTTCAACATCCAGGGTACATGCGTTGGGGCGGTAGGAGTAGAAGCTGATTCTGATAAAGCAACCTTTCCCACTGTGGATGTATCTACTGAGGTTGGCGCGAAAAAGAAGATTAAGTTAGATGTGCCATTCTTTACAGGCGCTTTAGGTTCAACCGATGTAGCAAGGATTAACTGGGAGGAGAATGCAGTAGGTGCAGCTATTTCTGGGAC
>JADHVN010000048.1 GCA_016783995.1 Actinomycetota bacterium | reverse complement strand
TACGGTATGCTTCTATATTTTCCCCTGACTTTTGGAACTATGCAGTAGGTGCAGTTTTGTTCACATCCATCCTGGATTTTTACCAGCGGCCTTGAATGCATCTGGTTGAATTGGGGGCAGCTTTTAAAATCAAAACTTTTCAGATCCAGATCCTTCCTGTCTGCAGCCATTCTTCCAATTAAATACGGTATTTTATTTTTATCTTTATTTTCTACTATAAGATCAATGTCGCAGTCTCGCAGAAATTTTTTATTAAAAACAACAAAACAGCCAGTAACAATTATTTTACTGTTTTTGTTTTGTGATTTTATCTTTCTGATTATCTGTCTTGCTTTCCTGTCACTCCGGGAAGTCACCGTACAGGTATTAATAATACAGAAATCAGGGTGCTTGCTCCAGGAAACCGCCTCCAGCCCTTTTTCCAACAATTCTTCTACAATAAAATCTGATTCACTTTGATTGATCTTGCACCCAAGTGTATCTACAGAAAACCTCATTTTCATACGTTTTGATTTCCAGTTAAATAATCCAGTACAGATAAAAAATAAATTGCCGCAGTTTCAGAACGGTAAATATTTTTTCCAAATCTTATTTCTCTGGCTCCATTATCCTTTAAAAAATTTAATTCACCTGTTTCAAAACCACCTTCAGGTCCTATTATATATCCAATTCTGGAAACATTTCTAACTTCTACCAGACCTCCACCATTACCGGAATCTTCTTCGTAAGGAACATAAAACAAATCGTAATCTGAAACTTTAATACTATTAATATTTTCCGGGGAAAGTATTTCGCACTTAAAATCCCTCCTGCTCTGCTCTGAAGCACTGTTTGAAATTTTCTGCCATCTGTCAACTTTGCCGGCAATTTTTCTCTTATCTATAATTACTCTTCCACTTATAACCGGTATTATTCTATCTACCCCTATTTCAGTCGACTTCTGGATAACAAATTCCATAGAATTTTTTTTAAGTATACACTGGTAAAGAGTAATCTGAGGGATTTTTTTTGCAATTTTCCTCTTATCCTTTATAAGTAATATGACGTCAGATTTTTTAATATCTATAATTTCAGTTTTATACTTATAGCCAGTATTATCTGATATATAAACCGTATCCCCGGCTTTGCTTCTCAGCACATTTATAAGGTGGTTTAAGTCTTCTCCTTCAATTTTTATTCTATTTCCTTCAATACTGCCGGAATTTACAAAAAAATATGGATAACTCATTTTTTAAACTGCCTTAAGTGAAATTATAATTAGACTAATATCATATAAAAAAGGAATTTTTTATGATTTTTTAGAAATTGTTTTACTTTTTAAATGCATTTTTAATATTTGAGAAGATACCATGGCTTCCATTATCGACTGCCTCTTCTCTTCCGTCAGCATATTTTTTTAGTAGTATTATTTCTTCTTTAGTAAGTTTAGTAGGAATCTTAACATCTATATTAATTATATGGTCACCCCTTCTGTATCCATTGAGCTCGATAATTCCTCTGGACTTAAGGATAATCTTTTCTTTAGGCTGGGTTCCAGGCTTGATATTTATTTCTTCTTTGCCATCAAGGGTTTCAACCTCTAACCTGCAGCCAAGGGCAGCCTGAGCAAACGATATCTCGATATTGGACAGCACATCATTTCCGTCTCTTTTAAATCCAGGATAGGACATTACCCTTATAGTTACAAACAGATCACCATTTATAGAGTCTTTGCCCAGTGAGTTTCCCTCACCGGAGACTCTAAGACTGTCCCCATCATGTACCCCGGCAGGAATATCTAATTTAAATTTTTTCTTCCTTCTATAATAACCTTTCCCTCTGCATTTTTCACAGGGATCTTTTATTATTTTCCCGGTGCCCCCACAATCCCTGCAAGTCGATGTAGTTATTATATTTCCGATAAGAGTTTGCCTGGCAGTCCTTACCTTTCCCGTACCGCTGCATTCATTACAGGTAATAATTCCATCATCAGCAGTGCTGCCTTTTCCCTTACAGATCTCACAAACATCATCTGCATTATATTCAATCTCTTTCTTTACTCCATATGCAGACTCTTTAAAACTAATTTTCATCTCAACACTTATATCAGAGCCTCTTTCTCTACGACCGCTTCTCTGTCTGGTGGAAAAAGTGCTGCCGAAACCAGCGCCAAAGAATCTATCAAATATATCCCCGAAGCCGAATTCTGAAAATACACTCCCGAAATCAAAATCTTCAAATAAATTTCTGCTGAATCCAAACTGATCATACTGTCTTCTTTTCTCTTCATTGCTGAGTACAGCATAGGCTTCAGAAATTTCCTTAAACTTTTCCTCTGCTTTTGGATCACCGTTATTTACATCAGGGTGATACTTGCGAGCAAGATTTCTATATTCTCTCTTTATATCGGTTAAAGTACAGTCCCGGGATAGCCCCAGAACCTCATAATAATCATTTTTATTTCTCACTGGTTAAAATCACCTCAAAATAAAAACTAAGTTTATAAGATTTATGAAATAATAGCGCAGAAATGATAACCCATTTTGATTTTTTTTTCCAGTTTCTATTTTATTTCAACACTTATGCCCTGGAGTTAAAAATCTCTGTAAGATTCTTTCTAAAAAGATTAAGATTTCTTATAACTCTGCTATAATCCATTCTTTTTGGTCCTAAAACACCTATTGCTCCGGTAGAGTTACCATAAATTTTATACTTCGATGCTATCAGGCTCAGGTCTTCAGTACCTTCCTCAAATAATTCTGAACCAATCTTTACTATAAAATCTTTATCCCTGGAAAAATCCATAAGCAGTTTCATAAGCAAATATTCATTTTCTATAACCCGCAGAATATTCTGAATCTTTTTCAAGTCAATAAATTCCGGCTGCTGTAATATCACTGATGTACCATGGATAAAAATTCTATTATAATGAAAATCTTCTTTAATACACTCTTTTATCAGTTCAATAATTTTATTTACCAAGAGTATCAGATATGAATCACCTTTCTGTATTTTTATATCTTCCATACCAATATCAATAATTTTTTTATCCCTGAGCTGCAAGTTTAAAATATTTGTTACTCCCTGTAAATCCAGATCCGTATATTTGCCTCCAAGGACGAAGCTTCTTTTATAAACTCTCCCTGTATCTGTAATCAAAACCATAAGTAAATTTCCGCCATGAAATTTCAGAAGCTCTATATGTTTAAATTTACTTTGCTGAATTGTTGGAGCTACAATCATTGACAGATAATTTGTAAATTTAGCAAGTATCTCCGCAGACTTCTGCAGGATTGTTTCTATTTCCATATACTTGCTAATTGTTATATCAAGGCCAGGACTGCTTTCGCCATCATCAGCGCTTAAATCTAACTCTTCTTTTATGACATTATCTACATAGAATCTATAGCCTTTATCCGTAGGTGTTCTCCCCGCTGATGTGTGGGGGTGAGTCAGGTAACCCATCACTTCAAGTTCTGCCATTTCCTTTCTTATGGTTGCCGAACTCAGGTCAAATTCTGAACCCTGGGCTATCTTTCTTGAAGAGACAGGATCAGCTTTTGCAATAAATCTATCAACAACCTCTTTTAAAATTTCCATTTTTCTTTCAGTAAATTTCACCTAAATCACTACCCTGATACTTAAATTCCTACTGGAAATATTATCCTTTTATAGTTGTTAATATAAACTTTTTATGTTAATATCCACTAGGTTCAGTACTTTAGTTATTTTTATTCTTTTATATTATAAAGAAATTTCTTTGAAAATTAAATATTTATAATAGTAGCCAGAAAACTCAATGGTCTTTAGCTCTTGAGATGAATGGCTGACTCTGTTGTAATAAAATATAGTTAATGGTTAAACTTACATAAAGGCGGTAGGGACTATCGTCTAAAGCCTGCAGAGCTGTCATCAATAGATGAAGCTGTGAAGCAGGAAGCCACCAGGTCTTTAGCCTAGTGGTAGTTCACAATACTTGGGGGAGCTTATCAAGCTGAGAGGCCGGTTTACTTAATTAAACCGTCGACCCTTTAAACCTGACCTAGTGTCATGTCATGCTTGTAATGTCGTAATATAAATGCTATGATTTCTTTATAATCAATTCCTATTAAGGGGGAAATGGATATGAAGAAATACGTAGTGACACTAACCGGAGAGGAACGAAATTATTTAACTGAAATGACTTCAAAAGGAAGGCACAGATCCCAAAAAGTACTAAACGCATTGACTTTACTGGCATGTGATGAGGGAGAGTATCAAAACTTTCGTTCCACCAATGCAGAAATATCAAAGGTGCTAAATACCAGCATGAGAAAGATTGACCGGGTTAAAAAAAGATTTGTCACCCAGTGTTTAGATGTAGCCCTAAACGGTAAAAAAAGTGACAGGGTTTATGAAAAAAAGGCCGATGGGGATTTTGAGGCGCATCTGGTTGCCCTATCCTGCAGCAAACCCCCTGAAGGGTTCTCTCACTGGTCACTGAGGCTGCTGGCTGACAGGGCGGTGGAGCTTAAGTACATCGACAGCATATCACATGAAACAGTACGAAGGGTTCTAAAAAAAACGAACTTAAGCCCTGGCAGAAAAAAGAATGGGTAATTCCACCGGATCAGAATGGAAACTTTGTGGCAAATATGGAAAAGGTTTTGGATATCTACAAGCAAATACTGGATCCCAGATACCCTGTTGTGTGCATGGATGAATCACCCAAACAGCTTATATCGGAGACAAAAGTTCCCATTCTGGAAGCACCGGGCAGACCGGCCAGGTATGATTATGAATACAGGCGTTGCGGGGTATGCAATATCTTTCTTGCCTGCGAACCTCTGGCAGGAAAACGCATGGTAAGGATTACAGAGAAAAGAGCAAAGAGCGACTGGGCATATTTTATAGAAGAGATTGCCAAAACTTACGAAGGTGCCGATAAGATAATACTTGTAATGGATAATCTTAATACTCATACACCCGGATCGCTCTATGAGACCTTTAGCCCACAGAAGGCAAAAGAGCTGTGGGATAGGTTTGAATTTATCTATACCCCCAAGCACGGGAGCTGGTTAAACATGGCAGAGATTGAATTAAATGTACTTAACGGACAGTGCCTGAACAGAAGAATTGATAATATTAGGACTATAGAAAGGGAGACTCGTGCCTGGCAGAAATATAGAAATAATAAAGAGGCTAAGGTGGATTGGCAGTTTACGGCTACTGATGCCAGAATAAAGCTTAAGAGACTTTATCCGACAATTGGTGATTGACATGACACTAGATAATACTAGCGTAGGAAAAGTAGAAACAAGTAAACTACTAATCAACGGCCAGGTTAGTAGTTTTTTTATTTTTATGGTAGTTTTTAATACTCCTTGAAATCGGGAAGGTATATAAAAAAAGAAAAAAACGCAAGTTTTATAAGATACATCAATTTAAATGAATAACAAGACTAACAAATCTGAGCAAGAAGGGAAATTTTATGAGCATATCAGAGACTTTAAGGAAAATAAAAGAACAAAAACCGTTAGTACACCATATAACAAACTGGGTAACGATTTATGATTGTGCAAACATAGTAAGAGCTATAGGTGCCCTGCCTGTTATGGCGCATGCAATAGAAGAAGTTGAACAAATGACTTCCATATCCAGCGCTCTTGTTTTAAATATTGGAACACTGACAGTAGATTTAGTAGAATCAATGATTTTAGCAGGTAAAAAAGCAAATGAAAAAAACATTCCTGTAATCCTGGATGCAGTTGGAGCTGGCGCAACAGATCTAAGAACAAATAAAGCAATAGAAATTTTAGAAAAAGTAAAAATTTCAATTCTAAAGGGAAACTCTTCAGAGATTGGAATAATAGCCGGAGCAGAGGCAGAAACAAAAGGAGTGGAAGCAATATCAGTAAAAGGAAATCTGGTAGAAATATCAAAAAAATTAGCAAGTGAAAGAAATCTAACCGTGGTGATAACTGGAAAGGAAGATATTATATCAAACGGAAAAGATACCTATATTTGTAAAAATGGTCATGATATGATGAGCAATTTTGTTGGTTCAGGCTGCATGGCTGCCTCAGCAATAGGAACATTTGCCGCTGTTGAAAAAGACTATGCACTAGCTTCCACAAATGCTCTTTCTTTTATTGGTATAGCTGGTGAACTGGCAGCAAAAACAGCTAAAGGTCCAGCTTCCTATAAAACTATTTTCTTTGATGAAATTTTTAACCTTGATAAAAACAAAATAGAAGAAATGATAAAAATAGAGAAAAGGGAATAAATGAAAGAAAAACTAGAAGATATGGATTTATACTTTATTACAGATTCGAATCTAACTAAAAAAACTATCCTGGAAGATGTTAAGTCTGCTATACGAGCGGGCGTTAAAATAATTCAATATAGAGAAAAAGGGGGAAGTACAGGAGATATGATAAAAGAGGCAAAAGCAACAGGTGAACTTTGTAAAAAAAATAACGTTCTATTTATAATAAATGATAGAGTTGACATTGTTTTAGCAGTGGATGCTGATGGAGTCCACCTGGGTAATAAAGATATGACCTATAGCATTGCCAGAAAAATACTTGGAAGTAAAAAAATTATTGGATTAACTGTACATAATATTAGAGAGGCAGTGGAAGCCGAAAGGATTGGCGCAGATTATGTAGGAGTAAGTCCAATTTTTGAGACAAAAACTAAATTAGACGCTGGAAGACCAGCAGGACTTAAGTTAATAAAAGATATAAAGAAAGCAATAAAGATTCCTTTTGTAGCTATTGGCGGAATAAATGAAAATAATCTTGGAAGTGTAATAGAAGCAGGTGCAAGATCTATTGTAGCAATTTCAGCCATAGTTACTAAAGACAACGTGGAAAAAGAATGTAAAAAATTCAGGGAGGTTATTATAAATGACTCTATTAAGTAAAGCCGGGTCCGGTGAAATAACTAAAGAAATGAAAATTATAGCAAAAAAAGAAAGGGTTAGTCATGAATATATAAGAGAGAGCATAGCAGAGGGTGTTATTGTTATTCCTTATAATAAAAAACACAAATCTCTTGAGGTATTATCAGGAATAGGAAGAGGTTTAAGAACAAAAGTTAATGCAAACATAGGAACATCTTCAGAGCATACCAGTCTGGAAGAGGAAATAGAAAAATTAGATGTAGCTATTAAAGCCGGGGCTGATACTGTTATGGATCTAAGCACTGGTGGAGATATTGATAAAATAAGAAGAACTATCATAGACAGATCCACTGTACCCGTAGGAACAGTTCCTATTTATCAGGCCGTTATTGAATCTGCAAAAAGGAAAGGTATTGTAAACATGACTGAAGATTATATTTTTGATGTAATCGAAAAACAAGCAGAAGATGGCGCTGATTTTATGACGGTACACTGCGGTGTAACAATAGAAGCTATAAAAAGACTAAGAAACCAGGGCAGAGTTTTAGATATTGTAAGTAGAGGTGGTGCTTTTCTAGTTGAATGGATGATATATAATAAAAAGGAAAACCCACTTTTTGAAAATTATGATAGACTGCTGGAAATAGCCAAAAAATACGATGTAACTTTAAGCCTTGGAGATGGGCTAAGA
This sequence comes from Actinomycetota bacterium, assembly GCA_016783995.1. Next base: position 2,238 of record JADHVN010000048.1, on the reverse strand, counting down.
CCCGGATGCCTGGCTGATGCCACAGACAGAGGACAAATACAAGAAACAGTAATTTTAGGAGAACTGGCAAAAAGAGCCCTAAAAGAGGGCGTACAGGTAATAATAGAGGGTCCCGGTCATATGCCCATTGACCAGATAGAGACAAATGTCTTGCTTGTAAAAAAGATTTGCGGAGGTGCACCTTTTTACGTTTTAGGTCCGCTAGTTACTGATATATCACCAGGCTATGATCACATTACAGGCGCTATCGGCGGAGCTTTAGCCGGTTACTGGGGCGCTGACTATCTATGCTATCTTACACCTTCCGAACATTTAAGATTACCCACAGTAGATGATGTTAGAGAGGGAGTTATAATTACCAGAATTGCAGCACATGCAGCCGATATCGCAAAAGGGATCAGTGGTGCCCTGGATAAGGATATAGAAATGGCAAGAGCAAGAAAAAAATTAAACTGGGAAAAACAGATAAGCCTATCTATAGACCCGGAAAAAGCAAGGCAGTACAGAAAAGAAAGTAAAATTACCGGTGACAAGTGTACGATGTGCGGAAAATACTGTGCAATTGATATAGTAAATAAATATTTTCGCCATGATAAAGCAAGACATAAAGTAAAATGATATATTAAAATTAAAGAAGGAAAATAAAAATGGATATCTCTCAAATAGGCGGGGAATTTGCTTTAATAAAAAGGCTTACAAAAAAACCGGTTAGCAGATATATAATTAAAGGTATAGGCGATGATGCGGCTCTTATAAAAGTGAGTAACAGGTACCTTGCCATTACCGCAGATACATTGGTAGATGGCGATCATTTTTCACTAAGATACTTTTCTCCTGAACAGGTTGGTAAAAAAGCAGTAGAAATCAATGTGTCCGATATAGGAGCTATGGGTGCAAAACCCAAATATTTTTTAGTTTCTTTAGTCTTACCGAAAGACATTGATGTTGAAATTATTGAAAATATATATAAAGGAATGCGGCAAGTCAGCAGTAAATACCAAATCGAAATTATAGGCGGCAATATAACTCATGGCAAACAACTTATTATAGATATATGTATGATTGGAGAAGCAAAAAAAGAAAATCTCAAATTTCGTTCAGCCGCTAAACCAGATGATTGTATTTTAGTAAGTGGAGATTTAGGATCAAGTACAGCTGGCCTGAATTTATTCTTAAAAAACATAGATGACTTCGAAGAAGTAAAAAAGAAACATTTAGAACCAGAGGCAAAATTTCATAAAGTAGAGCCTTTCTTAAAATATATTAACGCAATGATTGATGTTTCCGATGGTCTTGCTTCAGATGTTTTAAGAATATGCGAGCAAAGCGATACCGGGGCTATTATTTATGCAGATTCAGTCCCTGTAAAATCAACAACAAAAAAAGCAGCAAAAATCTGCGAAAAAAACGCTTTAGATTTTGCTTTATATGGTGGAGAAGATTTTGAATTAGTTTACACAGTTTCAGAAGAAAATCTTAACAAGGTTAAAGGATTTTTAGTAGGAAAAATAACCAAAGAAAAGGGTGTTAGAATCTATAAAGAAGGCAAAGAGGAGCTTCTTACAAAGCATGGATATGATCATTTTTTAACGGAACCGACTTAAAAAAAATCCCTAGCCGTTTTCTCGCCCTTTATTTCCTTTTTGCAAAGGGCACTAAATCAAAATAAAATAAACCAGAAAAAGAAGCTGAAAAAAGCAAATTCTTACGAATTTACCACTAATAAAAGTTTTGAAGAGTGGGGACTATTGAATTTTTTTGACTTTGATGCAAACCTACATTATCATTTGCTTTAGTAGCCAAACACCTGAAATGGAGGCTAGAAGTGTCTAGTGCAAGTGGGTTTAATCCTGAAGCGAAGTATGCTGTCACGATGTGGGAGTTTTCGTGGCTTGTCCGACGGACGGGCGACGAAGCAGAATATGCAGATTGGGACAAAGTACTTGATGAATTGGCGGAACGCGGCTACAACTGTATCCGCCTGGATGCCTTCCCACATCTGGTTGCGAAAGAGCCGGACGGCCAGATAGTTGAGAAATTCACGATACTGCCCCAGCCTGATAGTTTCATGTGGGGAAATCACAAACCTGTACAGGTCGAGCCACGCTCGGCTCTGGTCGAGTTCATCAGCAAAGCTGCTGATCGAGGTATTTATGTGGGACTATCGTCGTGGTACAACCTTGATACACGTAACCGGGTACAAATGATTCAATCGCCGAAAGACTATGCCCGCATATG
>JADHVN010000047.1 GCA_016783995.1 Actinomycetota bacterium | reverse complement strand
ATTATTTAATATAAATAGAAATGGAAATCTCTACATTTAACGAGCCAGCATTAAAATTATTTGCCAGTGCAATATCTACATTAATAATTTTAGATTTTACCTTCCAGTACCAGAAAATTTAAACTTTGAATTTTTCCACGACTATTTTTTCATAGGCAGCAATATATCTTTCAGATGTTTTTTCAACAACATCGCGAGGCAATTCGGGAGGAGTGGATCTTCTGTCCCAATTCGTTGAAAGAAGGTAATCTCTTACATATTGTTTATCAAAACTTTTCTGTTCTCTTCCAGGCACATATTCATCCAAAGGCCAGAATCTGGATGAATCCGGGGTTAAAGCCTCATCAGCCAGTATTATCTTATCATCGGTTATACCAAATTCAAACTTGGTATCTGCAATTATTATACCCTGCCTTATGGCATATTCGGAAGCTTTCATGTAAAGCTCTATGCTTTTTTTCTTTAAAAATTCTATCATTTCAGCGCCAAATATTTTTTTAGCTTTATTTATAGTAATAGCCACATCATGACCTGACACTTCTTTAGTGGTTGGAGTAAAAATAGCTTCCGGCAGCCGGTCACATTTGGAAAGGTTGGGTGGCAATTTCAAATCTCCAATCATTCCAGTCTTTTTATATTCCTCCAAGCCGGAACCTGTTATATATCCGCGTACAACACATTCTATAGGATAGATTTTTACTTTTTTTACTATAACCGATCTTCCACCAAGGGTATCTTTATATCTCTTTAAGTATTTTGGAAACCTTCCTACATCACTCTCAATTAAATGGTTATCAATTACATCCTTTAAATAATTAAACCAGAAAACTGATATCTTATTTAAAATTATACCCTTTAAAGGAATCAAAGAAGGTAAAATAAAGTCAAAAGCAGAAATCCTGTCAGTGGTCACTATTAAAATCCTATCCTCTAGAGAAAACATTTCTCTGACTTTCCCGCTTCTTAATTTCTCTAAATTTTCAATTTCTACATCCCCTACTAATTTCATAAAATCCTCCCTTATTTTTTATGCTTACTTCTTTTATAATACCTATACAGCATGTAATCAATTCTTTTGTAAATTACTACCTAATTAACTGCAGCATCTTTTAACGCATGAGAACAAATACAATCTCTTTTACCCGTAATCTTTGAAATTGCTTTAAAAAGCAGGTTTCTTACCTTTTCATTGTTTTGGTTAAACACTCTTATTACTTCCTCGATAGTTACAGGCTTGACTTCAGGATGGCCTTCCAGTCCTGCGTCATAATCAGTAATTAAGGAAATATTTACGTAACATATTTCCTGTTCTCTTGCCAGGCACACTTCCGGATATTGGGTCATGCTTACAACTTCCCATCCCTGATTTGCAAACCACCTGCTCTCCGATTTGGTACTGAACCTGGGACCCTGAATAACCACTATAGTACCCCTGGGGTGGTAGTCTATTTTGAGCTCTTCTGCACTTTCAATTACAATTTTCCGCAAATTTGGACAATATGGTTCAGCCATGGCTATATGAATAGTTTTGGGGCCATCATAAAAAGTATCAATTCTTCCTTTGGTTCTATCCACGAATTGATCACATACTACAAACTGTCCTGGCTTTATGTGCGGCTGCAAACTTCCAGAGGTACAAGGACCAAAAATATACTGGACACCTAATTTTTTCATAGCATAAATATTCGCCCTGTAATTAATTTTATGAGGAGGTAAATCGTGATTTCTTCCATGCCTGGGTATAAAAGCAACTTTTTTCCCTGTAACCTCGCCAATTACCACTTTATCTGAAGGGGCACCGTAGGGGGTATCCACTTCATATTCCTGTATTTCCTTCAGAAATGAATAAAACCCGGAACCTCCAAATACGCCAATATCAGCTTTTTGATCGCTAGCCATATCTTTCCTTTCCTATTATCTTAAATATATTTCATTATTATAAAAATATAAAACCGGATTAAAAACCACTGCCGTTTAGCAGTTCGATCAGGGATACCTCCGGGCGGGCGCCAAAATGGCTGATGACTTCAGCCGCAATTATACTTCCTATTTTCCCACAGGACTCGAGATCCATACCTTTAGTCAGCCCATGTAGAAATCCGGCTGCATAAAGATCTCCGGCACCGGTTGTATCGACTACATTGATATTTCTTTGTGGTGATATCATATATATTCTATCCTTAAATACAACAACTGATCCTTTTTCCGATCTTGTAATTGCACAGATATTTTTCATTTCCTTGCATCCGGAAATTGCTTTCTCCAGTGTGCTGGTTTCAAACAATGATTTAATTTCTTCCTCATTGGCAAAAAGAATATCTACATGATTTTTAACCAGGCCCAGAAATTCAACTCGGTGACGCCTGACACAAAAAGAATCTGATAGGCTCAGGGCAACCCTTCCGCCTGTCCCCCCGGCAATTCTTACTGCCTTTTTAAACGCTTTTTTAGCTTCATTACTATCCCAGAGATAACCCTCCAGATAGATAATTTCTGACTGCGAAATAATAGTTTCGTCAATATCTTCAGGACCCAGAGACCCTGAAATACCCAGGCAGGTATTCATGGTTCTCTGTGCATCCTGTGTAGTCAGCACTACACAACATGCTGTTGGCTGCCCGCTCACTGCTTTTTTGGTACAGTAATTCACTCCAAGCGCCTTGAGCCCTTTCTCAAAGGACTCTCCCATGGGATCGTCTCTAACTTTACCCATAAAAGCTACCGAATTACCCAGAGATGCCAGTCCGGCAATTGTATTTGCAGCTGAACCTCCTGAAACTTCCCTTACTGCATCAATACATGTATGAAGCCTTTTAACCTCAAGTTCATCAACAAGTCTCATCATCCCTTTCCTGAGATTATGTTCCTGGAGAAAATCATCTTCTATGTTAGCCAGGATATCAACAATAGCATTACCAATACCTACAACATTATATTTCTTTACCGGCATTATTCCCTCTATCTATTATAATGATGAATAACTTACATAAATCAGACTTCTGCCGCTCCGATATCATTTAATAGAATTATTAATTATATGTCAATTATTGACCTAAAAACAATCACAACTTTATAAAAATTTCTTTTTTAACTATAATTCTTATAATCTTTACATTAAACTAATTGAAGGTTAAAACATAAATAAAAGACAGGTAAATATACTATGACTTTATTTGAACAGTTTAAAACCAACCATGCGGGTGATATTCCCAGTGCGCCCCTTGCCGATAGAATGAGACCCCGAACTCTGGATGAATTTGTGGGACAGGAGCATCTGGTAGGAAAAGGTAAAATTTTAAGGGAGATTATTGAAAACGACAGGCCTTATTCGATAATATTCTGGGGTCCTCCCGGTTCCGGAAAAACCACTCTGGCTAAAATTATTGCTGAGAAAACCAAAAGCAGGTTTATCTCTTTTTCAGCAGTAACTTCGGGGATAAAACAGATAAAAGAAGTTATGGAAGTAGCCAAATATAACCAGAGAGAACATAATATAAAAACCATATTATTTGTAGATGAAATTCACCGTTTCAACAAAGCCCAGCAGGATGCATTTCTGCCTTTTGTTGAAAAAGGCACTATAATTTTAATGGGAGCTACCACCGAAAATCCATCTTTTGAAGTAATTTCTGCACTTCTCTCAAGAACCAAGACTTTTGTGCTGTATAAACTCTCGCAAGAAGATATAAAAACTCTTATCGAAAGGGCTTTAATCGACAGTGAGCGTGGGCTGGGAAAATATAATATAAAAATCAGTAACGAGGCTATTGATTTTATCGCCAGATTCTCAGATGGTGATGCAAGAATTGCCTATAACATTCTGGAGCTTGCAGAAGGCGCTTACTCCGGAGAAGACAGGCAAAAAGTCATAGAAATTGATATTCCTTTAATTGAAAATATAATACAGAAAAAAGCACTTCTCTATGATAAAAACGGTGAGGAACATTTTAACCTTATTTCAGCTCTTCATAAGAGCCTGAGGGACAGCGATCACGACGCGGCAGTATATTGGACAGTGAGGATGCTTGAAAGCGGTGAAGATCCCTTATATATTATAAGAAGAATGGTCAGGTTTGCTTCTGAAGATATAGGGCTTGCAGATCCCGATGCATTGCATGTTGCAATTTCAGCCAAACAAAGTTTCGAATTTATCGGTCCTCCGGAAGGATATCTGGCTATAATTGAAGCAGTAATTTACCTTGCCCTGGCTCCAAAAAGCAATTCTTTGTATACAACTTATAAAAAAGTAAAATCAGATGTAGAAGAATTTGGATCACTTCCAGTTCCGTATCATATAAGAAATGCTCCTACCAGACTTATGAAGGATATAGGATACGGTAAAGGATATAAATATGCTCATGACTATAGTGGTGCAGTGGTTGACCAGACTCACCTTCCTGATAAACTGCTGGCAAGAAAATATTACAGTCCTGCTGATAGAGGATTTGAAAAAGAATTAATAAACAGGTTAAAAGCAATAAATATATTAAAGAAAAAACAAAAATAAGACCTGGTAATATTTTTTATGCTTCTTTTTTATTTACCTTCTAAGTATGGCTGATTAATTCCTCGGCAATCTGTATTGCATTTAAGGCTGCGCCTTTCCTTAGCTGATCACCGACTACCCACATACTGATCCCATTTTCTATCGAAATGTCCTCTCTTAATCTGCCCACGAAGACATTGTCTTTGTTTGAGGAATCAAGGGCAGTAGGATAAACAGCATTTTTAAAATCGTCTTTTAAAGTCAGCCCTTCTGCTCTTGCCAGTGCATCCCTTACCACTTCCAGCTCTATCTTCTCTTCTGTCTCAATACTTACTGATTCCGAATGAGAAGTAAAGACGGGAACCCTTACTGCAGTAGCAGAAACTTTTATCAGGTCGTCACCAAAAATTTTCCTGGTCTCATAGACCATTTTCATTTCTTCTTTGGTATAGCCATTGTCAAGGAATATATCTATATGAGGAATGACATTAAATGCTATCTGCACCGGAAAAACCTCACACTTAACATTCCGGTTACCACCACATATTATTTCTCTTGTCTGGTTTTCCAGTTCAGCTATAGCCTTTGCACCTGCGCCTGAAACAGACTGATAAGTTGAAACAACTATCCTTTTTATTGGCGAAATATCATAAATCGGCTTCAGGGCAACTACCATAATTATGGTTGAGCAATTAGGATTGGCTATAATACCGTTATGCTCGAATATCTTATCCTTATTTACCTCAGGAACTACCAGAGGCACATCTTCTTCTATTCTGAATGCACTGCTGTTATCTATGACCACAGCACCGCTATCCACTGCATGCTTTGCAAATTCCCTGGAAGTCGATGCACCGGCTGAAAAAAGTGCAATATCTACATTACTGAAGGAGTCCTTTTTTAGCTCCTTTACTTCCAGCTCCTGACCATTGAATAATATCTTCTTGCCTGCTGACCGATGAGAGGCAAGAGGAATGAGATTTTTCACAGGAAATTTCCGCTCTTCCAGTATGGATAGGAAGACCTTTCCCACTGCTCCGGTTACCCCTGCCACAGCTATATTATATTCTTTTGAGTTCATTTTTATCCACCGCTTTTATGATTTTAGTTAATCTATTAATAAAGCCGGAAGCCATAAAATAGATGAAGGATATATTAAAACAATATTAAAATAAATACAAGATGAAGCTTGAAATAGAACTTGAGTTCATGAGCATCGGGAAAATACCTGTCTCGAAGAATACCCGTCTTATTATTATTTTGTCAGACCAAAACCGCTGTGCAGCGCTTTTACAGCTTCTTTTATCCTGCTCTTCTTGACCACACAGGAAATTCTTATGGGAGAGGTGCTTATCATTTCAATATTTATGTCTTTTTCTGCCAGAATTTTAAACATTTTTGCTGCTACGCCAGGATGTGTTTGCATCCCAGCGCCGATAATGGCTACTTTAGCAATATCGGTATCCACTTCTACGCGTATATTTCTGAGTTTATTTAGAACTTCTTTAGCCAGAGACAAATCCTCATTTTTTACTGTAAACGAAATAGCAGCAAGGTTCTCCTCACTGACATTCTGCACAATCAGATCAACATTTATATTCTCATCTGCTAATCTGCCAAAAAGATTGGCAGCAACACCCGGTTTATCTTCCAGGCCAAAAATCGATACTTTTGCCTCACCTACATCATAAGTTACTCCGGTAATCAGTGGTCTTTCCATTCTCTCACCTTTTTTATAATCATCCATAACCCATGTCCCTTCAATATCATTAAAACTTGACCTAATATGTAATATTACATTATGTTTCCTGGCAAATTCTACAGCTCTTAAGTGAATCACTTTGGCTCCGGAAGATGCAAGCTCCAGCATCTCATCATATGAAAGCGTCTCCAGTTTAATAGCTTCATTTACCACGTTGGGATCAGTCGAATAAACCCCATCAACATCTGTATATATCTCGCAATATCTCGATTTTAGTGCCGAAGCCAGAGCAACTGCAGTTGTATCAGTGCCTCCCCTGCCCAGCGTTGTAATATCACCATCTATATTAACACCTTGAAAGCCTGCTATAACAACTATCTTATCTTTTTTTAATTCCTTAAGTATTCTATCTACCTTGATATTCAAAATTTTTGCATTTGAATAACCATCATCGGTTAAAATTCCTGCCTGCTGGCCTGAAAGAGATATACAATCATATCCTTTTTCCTGAATTGCTATAGCTAGCAGCGCGCTTGATACCTGCTCTCCTGTTGACATGAGCATATCCATCTCCCTCCTAGAGGGGCTGGAAGCAATTTTACCCGCAAGTTCAATCAATCTGTCAGTCGTATCACCCATTGCTGAAACGGCAACCACAACATTATTTCCTTCCAGCCTGGCTTTAATAACTCTATCTGCAACCCTTTTTATTTTATCTTTGTCACCAACAGAAGTGCCGCCAAACTTTAAAACTATTATATTTTTTTTACCTCTCATTTTTAAACCGGTTAGTTTTTTATTTAAATTTATCTTAAGTAAAATCTCCCTTTACTTTGCCTCAGCCATTGCCCTGTATTTTTCATACTTGGCTTTAGCTTCTTCTTCCGCCTTGCCAAACAGGTCTTTAGCTATTTCCGGGAAAGTCTTGGTAAGCGATGCATACCTTATTTCACCCATCAGGAATTCTCTGAATGATTCCTTTGGCTCCCCTGAGTCTAAAATAAATGGATTCTTGCCTTCTTTTTTCAGTTCCGGGTTATACCTGTACAGATGCCAGTATCCTGCATCTACTGCCTTCTTTTCTCTCTCCAGCGAACAACCCATTCCGGCATAAATCCCATGATTAATGCAGGGAGAGTAAGCTATTATAAGTGACGGTCCATTATATTTTTCGGCTTCAAGAAATGCTTTAAGTGTCTGTTTATGGCTCGCACCCATCGCAATTTGAGCTACATATACATAGCCATAGGTTATTGCCATAAGCCCCAGATCCTTTTTCTTTACTTTCTTACCTGAAGCGGCAAATTTCGCTACCGCCCCAAGGGGAGTCGCCTTTGAAGACTGGCCTCCTGTATTGGAATATACTTCGGTATCAAATACAAGTATATTTATATTCTCTCCGGATGCCAGTACATGATCGAGGCCGCCATATCCTATATCGTAAGCCCATCCGTCACCGCCAAACGCCCATACTGATTTTTTAATCAGATAATCTTTGAGTTCCAGTATTTTATCTTTAAGTTCGTTGGCTTTTTTATCCCCCAGATCCTTTTCAAATAATTTTAGAATCTTTGCGGTGGATTCCCTGTTTATCTCCACATCTTCTTTTGCGCTAATCCATTCACTCGCTGCTTCTTTCACCACAGGATCTATATTCATTTCAGACAGCTGCTTCATATAATCTTCAATTCTACTTCTCATCTGCTTTATTGCCAGAACCATTCCATATCCGTATTCAGCATTATCCTCAAAAAGGGAATTTGCCCACGCCGGTCCCTTCCCTTTTGAATTAATGGTATAAGGAGCTGAAGGAGCCGAACCACCCCAGATAGATGAGCATCCCGTGGAGTTGGCAATAAGCATTCTATCTCCAAAAAGCTGGGTAGCCAGTTTTGCATATGAAGTCTCGCCGCAGCCGCCGCATGCTCCCGAAAACTCGAATAATGGTTTCTTAAACTGGCTTCCCTTAACTGTATCGGCAGGCATAACATCTTCTTTCACCGGAATTTTTGAAGCAAAATTCCAGTTTTCAATCTGCACCCTCTGCGAATCCAGGGGTTTCATAACCAGAGCCTTCTCCTTTGCCGGACAGATATTTGCACAATTTCCGCATCCGGTACAATCAAGTATGCTTACCTGCATTCTATATGCAAACTGCTCAAGACCTTTTCCTTTTGCCCCGATAGTCTCGAATTTTTCCGGAGCATTCTTCATTTCCTCATCTGTAAGCAGGACAGGCCTTATAACGGCATGGGGACATATATAAGAGCACTGATTACACTGTATGCAATTATCTTTTAACCATTCCGGCACATTTATTGCTATGCCCCTTTTCTCGTATGCTGCTGTTCCCTGGGGAAATGTTCCATCCTCGACTCCCATAAATGCGCTGACCGGGATACTGTCACCTTCCTGCCTGTTTATTACTCTTAAAATATTTTTTATATAATCCGGTTCCTGCGCTACCTTTACATCCTTGATCTCAACTGCGTCTTTCCATCCTTCGGGAATCTCTACTTTCTTAAGTGATTTTATGCCCCTGTCCACTGCCTGATAGTTCATCTGGACGATTTTTTCTCCTTTTGCTCCATAAGTATCCATTATGGCTTGCTTCATATATTTTACCGCATCATCTATGGGGATGACTTTTGCGAGCTTGAAGAAAGCAGCCTGCATAATCATATTTATCCTGCTGCCTAACCCAATCTCAGCTGCTATATCAGTAGCATCTATTATATAAAAATCTATGTTACGGACGGCTAAATATTTCTTAATGTCTGCCGGGAGTTTCTCTTCCAGCTCTTCGACACTCCACTGACAGTTCAGGAGGAAAGTCCCCCCATTCTTTAATCCTTTAAGTAAATCATATTGTCCAAGATAAGCCTGATTGTGACAGGCCACAAAGTCCGCATCAGTGATGAGATAAGTTGACTTTATGGGATTCTTTCCAAATCTCAGGTGAGAAATAGTGAGCCCGCCGGATTTCTTGGAATCATATGCAAAGTAACCCTGGGCATAAAGATCAGTATTGTCACCGATTATTTTAATGGCATTTTTATTTGCTCCGACAGTACCGTCGGAACCAAGTCCCCAGAATTTGCATCTTATCGTTCCTTCCGGAGCAGTTTCAATCTCTTCTTTAACCTCCAGAGATGTATGAGTAACATCATCATTTATGCCTATGGTAAATCTGTTTTTGGGACTATCCATTTTCAAATTATCATATACAGCTTTTATCTGGCCCGGAGTGGTGTCCTTGGAACCAAGTCCATATCTTCCGCCCACAATAAGCGGTCTGCTTTCCAATTCGAAGAATGCATTTTTAACATCCAGATAGAGAGGTTCACCGGCTGCACCGGGTTCTTTCGTCCTGTCAAGAACTGCAATTTTTTTAACCGTATCCGGTATGGATTGGAGGAAAAATTCATTGGAAAAAGGCCTATAGAGATGAACCTTGATAACTCCTACCTTTTCGCCCAGTTTATTCAGGTAATGGACCGTTTCATCGATTGTATCCGTAACGGATCCCATAGCAACGATTACATGTTCTGCATCCTTTGCCCCCACATAATTAAATGGCTTATATTCCCTGCCGGTTAATTTACTGATCTTATTCATATAATCCACGACTATCTCGGGAAGTTTATCGTAAAACCTGTTAGATGATTCTCTTGCCTGGAAAAATATATCAGGATTCTGGGCTGTGCCCCTGGTTACCGGATGTTCGGGATTTAAAGCTCTCTGTCTGAACTGCTTTAATGCATCCTCATCAAGCAGTTTTTTAAAATCTTCATAATCGATAACTTCAATTTTTTGAATTTCATGGGAACTCCTGAAACCATCAAAAAAGTGAAGGAAAGGTACTCTGGATTTAATTGCACATAAATGAGCCACTCCTGCCAGATCCATAATTTCCTGTATCGAACCTGAAGCCAGAAGCCCAAAACCGGTCTGTCTTACAGCCATCACATCCGAATGATCACCAAATATGGAAAGAGCATGTGTTGCAACAGCACGGGCACTTACATGAAATACAC
>JADHVN010000046.1 GCA_016783995.1 Actinomycetota bacterium | reverse complement strand
CAAGGGATTGTAAATTTACATCTATTTCTCCATTTTTTTTAACAATATATTTATCGCCGCTTGTCTCAATAATTTCGGCAGTCACTTTTCCAACTACATTCTCTGGATACCCTTCCTCAGGATAAGGTACTTTCTTTTTAAAATGCTTTAAGTACAAACATCTTATGCAGTCAGCAAAATTTTTAACCTGTGAGCCATAATCATTTACATAATATTCCCTGAAAGCATTATAGCCATTAGCAGTATAAATGTTTGAAAGACTATCCCCAAGAGCTGCCCACCTTCCATGGCCTAAATGCAAGTGGCCTGTAGGATTAGAACTTACATATTCCAGCTGTACATTTATACCCTTACCGCTCTTATTGCACCCATAATTTTCGCCCTCTGTAATTATTTTGCCCAGACTTTCTTTAATAAAAATTTTCTTTAAATTAAAGTTAATAAAACCGGGCTTTATAACTTTTATATTATCAATCTCATTCCATTTCGAGATTAAATCCTCTATAAGTTTATCGGCAATACTTAATGGGTCTCTTCCTAAAACAGGAGCCAGTACCATGGAAGCATTAATTGAAAGGTCACCAAAATCCTTATTCTTTGGTTCCTGAATTGCAATATTCTCTAAATTAAAGTCACTCCCCAATAATTTATCCAAATACCTGTATAGTCTCTGTTTTAAATTATTTATAATCAAGGTTATCCTCTCAATGGAGCCGACGACCGGATTTGAACCGGTAACCTGCTCATTACGAATGAGCTGCTCTACCATTTGAGCTACATCGGCCTACTTTTTTTATTTATCATCATTTTTTCCGATGTTTTCATTTTCGCCGTCTTCAATAATTTCAACTTCAGAAAGTGGAACTGAAACCTTATTTTCATTAGCAAGTTCCACTACAACTAATTCTTTTAGCGGCTCATAATTAAAAACACTGCCGCTTCCGTGATGACATTTGACTTTAGTCCCTCTCTCAGGTGCTTTTTCTATAAATTCCTTATATTCCTCATATTCATATTTTAGGCAGCACATAAGCCTTCCACATATACCTGATATTTTTAGAGGATTTAGAGGAAGATTCTGATCTTTTGCCATCTTTATGGAAATAGATTCAAAATCAGTCAAAAAACTCTTGCAGCATAGATTCAACCCGCACGGACCAAGACCACCAATTATTTTAGCTTCGTCTCTTACACCGATCTGGCGAAGCTCTATTCTAATTTTAAAATATGACGCTAGTTCCTTCACCATTTCCCTAAAATCTACTCTTTTATCTGAAGTAAAATAAAATACCATCTTGCTTTTATCAAACATTACATGCACATCAATAAGTTTCATTACAAGATCATGACCTCTAGCTAACTCCTCAAACTTCTTAAATCCTTCTTCTTCCTTCTTTCTATTTATTTCTTCTACGGATAAATCATAATAAGTAGCTTTACGAATAATTTTATTTAAAGGAGTTATAATTTCATTCTCACTTATTTCCACTGGATTTGAAACAATCTCTCCTATTTCCACTCCACTATCAATATGACAAACAACTTTATCACCTATTGCAACAGAAATATTGCTAGGATTATAATAATGAATATTGTCATTTTCATTAAATATTACTCCAATAATTAATGGCATATATCTTCACCTCTAATTAACTAAGATTTTGAAATTGTAAAAAAATATTATCTAACGATAACTCTTTATAAATAGAATATTTTAAATAAATTCTATTTTTTTCTACTGTTTCCAGCAACTTAAAAATTTTATCTATTTTTACATTGTTTGTATTTTCCGTAATAAAAAAATAATTTTTGCTATAATTTAATCCATCCTCACTGGCACCTGCTTTTACTGCCATAATATCTTCAAGCCAGGCTGATATTATATCAAAAACCTTGTTCATACCCAAATTTAAAAATTTATTTAACTTTCTCTTACAACTGGATTCTAATATTTTCTTGTACTTTTTAATATCACTGCCAGCTGCGCCGCTGTCTTTAATTTTATTCAGTTCTCCATTCTGCCATATTTTAATCTTTTCAGCCATTTTATTTAATCTATCAATCAAATCTACCGATAAATTTAAGGACAGGGAGTTTCCAGCACCTTTACTGCTTTTAGATTTTATTATGCTTTTAATACCTTTGTTTAGAATATCATCAAGCTGCCTGTTATCAAATTTTAAATCTTCGTCTTTTCCCAGATTAAAATCCCACTTAAAAACCATGCATCTTGAGACAATGGTGGAAAGAATAACAGATATATCTTCTGTCAGTAAAATAAATACACAATCTTCATCAGGTGGCTCCTCTAATGTTTTTAAAAGTCTATTTGAAGCCTCATCATTCATAAGTTCAACTTCTTTAATAACACATATCTTTTTACCAGGCACATATGAACTTACATTCATAAATCTCTGAAGCTCAAACACTTCTTCTATTCTTAAAGTACTACCCATTGCTTCAACTACTAAAACATTTGAGTAAATACCTTTCAAAGTATTACTGCATACACCACATGTACCACACCCAGAATTATTACAATTAATAGATGCAGAATAAAATAATGCCAGTTTGCTAAGTAGATTCATGCTATTGCCATAAAAAAGATTTGCATGTGAAATATTACCACCCTCCACAGCCTGTTTCAGTATCTTAATATTTATATTGTTCCTTTTTTCATCTGTAAGAAAGTCTATATTATCCAAAATACTCATAGTAATACTTTCTACTGGTAATCCTTTTCCAATAATTCTTTCTCTACTAATATGTTAAGTACTTTACTTCCTATTTTTTTAGAAAGACTTAACCTGTCCTGTCCACCATCAAGAATAATAAACCTATTCCTATTTAGCCGGGCAATTTTTAAGTAACCCCTGTAAATTTTTTCCTTAAAATAATCTTTTTCCATTTCTATTCTATCTTTTTGCTTGCTTGTAGCCTGCATTCTCTCTTCGCACGTATCAGCTTTTATTGAAAGAAGAAAGGTAAGGTCAGGAACAATATCAGCTGTAGCCCATAAACTCATTTCCAAAATTCTATCTTCTCCAAGTTCTCTTGCTATACCCTGGTAAACTACAGTAGAATCAAAAAATCTATCACAGATCACTATTTTCCCTTCCCTAAGCGCCGGACTTATTACCTTCGAAACAAGCTCTGCCCTTGAAGCTAAGAAAAGGAGAGTTTCTGTTCTGGAAGACATGCCCTTATTCTTTTTATTTAAAAGAATATTCCTTATTTTAGCACCAATCTCAGTACCGCCAGGCTCCCGAGTTAAAACTACGTCTAAACCTTTCTCTTTTAAAAAATCATACAAAATCCTAATCTGTGTAGTTTTTCCTGACCCATCAAGTCCCTCAAAAGTTATAAATAAACCTTTCATGCCAGTATTTACCCTTTATAACAATTTATAATTTCCTTAAATTCTATAATACTTTTTAATATTATTATATTTTAGCATGAATATATATATAATTTTAACTATTCTTATTATAAAAATATATCTATTATGTTAAAATTAAGTATATATATTTTAAATTGAAGATGGATAAAATAAATTTTTTTAAAATTATTATAACTTTAATCTTATCCCTCTTTGTAATCCTATTTCTCCCTGCATGCGACCAGTCTATTTTAGATATCTATACTGAGGTAAATTCAAACTATTCTGGCACCAGAGTAATCGATATTTCAGTAAAAAAAGAATATATACAAAAGGGCGGAGTTGTCTTAAGCGACAGCCAATCACTTTACGATAAAATACTTGATATTCTTCCTGAAGGAGAAATTGAAACTTATGATAGAGAAGATTATTCACATTTTAAATCCACAATTACTTTTAATGATATAAATTTTCTGCAGCACATCTCAATTGACAATTTTTCAGAAACTCCACCTGAGAGATTTTATGCCAAAATGGAAAAAGAAGATTATTTCTTTCAAACCGAATACTTCTTTTATGACTATGTAGATATGAAAATAGACGATATGCTGCTTTCTGCAACTGATAAAAATGATGACTTTGTAAGATTTGATAACTTATATAAAACTGACAGCAATATCATCAGCATTACATATCAAGTAAAATTCCCGGTAGAAATAATGAAAACGAATGCTGATATTTTGGGAGAGAATAATATTGCGATATGGATTATGAAATACGGAGAACAAAAAGACATATACATAGAAGGTAAAAAGACCAAATTCCTGTCTTATTTTTTACTGGCTATATTAGGATTAATAGGGCTCTTTGCTATGTTTTTAATTTTTGTACTTCTTTTTAGTTCAAGAAGACGTAAAAAAGGTAGCAGTACTATTGAACCTATCTCCAGTTATGACAATTATTTCAAGAAAGATAAATATTTCAATAACATAGATGATGATTAGGGCAGAATTATTACAAATTATAAATAATTAGCAGCTATGGATAATAATAAGCCAATTAAATTAAGGACACCCTTAGATGAAGAAAAAATTGCCAGTCTTAAAGCAGGCGATATGATTCTCCTAAGCGGTAAAATTATTGGAGCAAGAGATATGGCTCACAGGAGAATTCAAGAGTGGCAGAAAAATCGCAAAAAATTACCAGTAGATCTTGCAAATGAGACCATATTTTATGTTGGCCCATCACCTACGCCTCCTGGTAAAAATAGCGGAAGCGTTGGACCAACCACAAGCGCAAGAATGGATAATATATCCGAGCCATTACTAAAAGCAGGAGTTAAAGCAATGATAGGAAAAGGGAAACGAAGTAATCATTTGAAAAGCCTTCTCAGAAAATACAGAGCTGTTTATCTTGTAGCAGTTGGCGGCGTATCTGCATTTTTATCTACAAAAGTTAAAAAAATAGAAAAAGTAGCCTTTAAAGATTTAGGCCCTGAAGCTATTTTTAGTATAGATATATTTGAATTTCCTTTATTTGTTGCCTATGATATTTATGGTGGAGATATTTTTGAAGATGCCCGGCGGGTTGAATGACATCCCATAAAAACACTCAAAGGCAATGTTGCCATATGACAGGGAGCAAATTCTATATTACATGCTAACGCAGTTATGCTGCCTCCAAGCCCCTGAGGTCCAATTCCCGTCTTATTTACCGCTTTTAAAATTTTTTCCTCAAGGCTTGAATACCGGCTGTCACTACTTCTAATTTTTAAATTTCTAAAAGCTGCTCTTCTGGCAAGTTCTGTAACTTTTGATGCAGTTGAGCCAATACCAATCCCTATCACGCCTGGCGGACAGCATCTTGTTACATTCTTTTTAACAATATCTAAAACTATTCCAACAATTTCATCTTCAGATGCAGAAGGATTAAGCATATAAAGGTAGGAGCAATTTTCACTTCCTCCACCCTTTAAATTGACTTCTACTCCAATGCCTGCATCAGAAGTAAAATCTATGCTGATAATTGCAGGAGTATTATCACCAGTGTTTTTT
The DNA here is from genome assembly GCA_016783995.1 of Actinomycetota bacterium. The sequence continues at coordinate 5,189 of JADHVN010000046.1, read as the reverse complement.
CTATCAAATACAGGATCATTTACAATCGAATTTCTTAGATAGTTTTTCCTGTAAACATCTGCTACTGCCCTGTTTAACTCATGCTTTATATTTTCACTATCTTCAATATATATATCAGAGCCAATTCCTATATTAATATACACTACACCGCAATCCTGGCAGAGAGGGAGCTTCCCGTTCCATGCAATCTTTTCATTCTGTAGTATACAATCAAGTACTTTTTTTGCATTAGAATCAGTTTCTATCTTGCATGCGTTTTTTATTGCTTCAACTATGTCCTGAGGTAAATTAAAACTTGCTTCTAGAAGCAGTCTGCTAACTTCGCTTCTTATTGTTTTGGTTTTTATACTTTTCATCTTTTTCCGGACAATTATTGTTTATACATAAATTCCAGGGTCTTTTCCCTTTTCTTATAACCTTAATAATCGGGTAACCGCAGTGTTTGCATATGTCTTTAGTAGTAATAATCATCCCCCACTGGGGAAGTGGCAATGTTTTATTGCAATTTGGATAAGCGCTGCAGCCGATAAATCTCTTTTTTGTTTTCCTGGAAGTTCTTATTATTAAATTTCCATCACAATTTTCATTAGTACATTTCCCCACTATAAAATCTTCTTTAATTGCTTTCTTTATTTCCTGTGAAATCTCATCCCTTTTATCATTTAAATTAATCATTATCTCTTTTAGCAGCTCCCTTGATTTATCTACTACTTCCTCTTTTGTTTCATCACCTCTTGCAATACCATCCATATACATTTCCAATTCCGATGTCATATCAGGAGAAGATATTTTCTCAGCATGCATCTTTAGCATCTTTACTACTGCTATAGCTTTTTCAGAAGGAATAAGTGGATTGCCAATTACATAACCCCTGTTCATAAGTGTTTGGATAATAGTATGACGGGTTGCTTTTGTTCCCAGCCCGAGTTCCTCCATTTTTTCAACCAGTTTTCCCTGTGTATACCTTGCAGGAGGATTTGTTTTCTTATTTAATATATTTTTGTCTACCACACTTAAGCATTGCTTTTGCTTAAGATCAGGAATGAATATATCTTTAGGCCTATAATATGGATAAAACTTTATCCAGTTTGCCTTTAAGACATTAGAACCCCTTGCAATAAACAATTCTCCATTTATATCTATCTTTACACTTACACTTTTAATCACTGCAGGAGGAAGAAGCGAACAAATAAACCTCCTGACAACCAATTCATATAATTTCCACCCTTCACTATTTAAATCTTCCTTTTTAGCTGCAGAGGTTGGATAAATTGGCGGATGATCAGTTGATCTTTTTTTCCCTCTGCTTGCAATTATTTTCTCCTGGGAGAGGACTTCTTCGCTCATTTCCTTAAATACTGGGGACTTTCCTAATTCTTCAGCAACCTTCCTTAAATTTATGGAGGATGGGTAGACAGTATTATCAGTTCTTGGATAGCTAATATATCCATTCATATATAAATTTTCCGCAATATTGATAGTTCTTGGTGCTGTAAATCCAATTGCATTAGCACTAACAATAAGAGACGTGGTATTAAAAGGCGGCGGAGGATTTGAGTCTCTGATTGTTTCTTTTGCCTCTGATACAATTCCCTCTTCACCTAATATGCTATAAACCTTTTCAGCATCTTCCTTATCAAGAAATCTTTTCTTTCTGTGAAAAGCTTCAAACTCTTCACCTGATTCTGTTTTTAGCTTTACGCTAATTACCCAGTATGGTATGGAGATAAAAGATTTTATCTCCATCTCTCTATCAACTATAATTGCCAGAGTAGGAGTTTGCACCCTTCCTACAGATAGGAAATTTTCTTTAATTTGAAACGCAGCAAGTGATATAAATCGGGTAAGGACTGCTCCCCATATTAAATCTATATCCTGCCTTGCTCTTCCAGCAAAAGCTAAGTTTGAATCTACCTTACTTAATTTAGAAAATGCTTTATTTATATCACTAATAGTAATTGCCGAAAATTTTGCTCTCCTTGCTGTTACAAGTCTATTTTTTTCTTTAATAACCTGTAAGGCATCGTAACCTATAAGCTCGCCTTCTCTATCATAATCAGTTGCTATTATTATTTCAGTAGTTTCATCAGCTATCTTTTTTAATGCCTGTATTATCTTTTTCTGTATTGGCACTTTCTCTATTTTAGCAGTTATTAAATCTGCAGGAGCTACCTTAAACCAGTTAGCGTATTCCCTTGGAAAATCCACTTTTAAAATATGGCCCTTTAGGCCTATGATTTTATACTCTTCATCACCAAGCTTAAGATTGTGAACAGGGACACCATAAACTTTATTCTCACTAACACCATCTCCGGATAGTATTTTCGCTATTCTCCTGGCTGCTATCTCTTTTTCACTTATTACAAGCTTCAATATTTACCTCTTTGCTCTTGCATTTTTTAATTTAACAATACTTAAATTCTATAGAAATGAAATAATATCATTAATAAAAAAATAAATAAATCACGTTAAGAATGTTTTGTAAATATTCAATACTTTTTTTACAGGACATTTATAAATTGTTCTGATATGATAATAATCTATTTATTTTCATTTTAGCAGTGATGGTTTAAAATAATTAGGTAATAATTAAATATTAAACAAAATGCACTATGAAAAGTAATATAAAGCTAGCTGATGCTATAGTAAAACTTAAATCAAAAAAAAACGCTGTAATACTTGCCCACAATTACCAGATAGGGGAAATTCAGGATATAGCTGATTTTGTTGGTGATTCACTTCAATTAAGCATAGAAGCATCAAAAACCAAATGTAATATTATAGTGTTCTGCGGTGTTCGTTTCATGGCTGAAACCGCTAAAATAGTATCTCCAGAAAAAAAAGTAATACTGCCAGATAAAGATAGCGGCTGCCCTATGGTAGATATGATAAATGAATCACAGCTCAAGCAGTTAAAAAGTGAAAACCAAAATGCTACCGTCGTATGTTATGTAAATTCAACTGCAGCAGTAAAAGCTATAAGTGATATATGCTGTACTTCTTCAAACGCAATAAAGGTGATTAATTCCATCCCTAAAAATAAAAAAATAATTTTTATACCTGATAAATACTTAGGAAAATATGTTCAGGATCAAACTGGTAGAGAACTAATACTTACCAATGGGTATTGCCCAACACATGTTATGATTAATAATAAGAACATTATTGCTTTAAAAAGAGAACATCTGGATGCTTTTGTTATAGTTCATCCTGAATGTACACCTAATGTAATAGAAATGGCAGATAAAGTTGCAAGTACAGGTGGTATTATAAACTTTGTGAAAAAATCAAGAAGAAAAAAATTTATAATTGGAACAGAAATTGGTATTATACACAGACTCAAAAAAGAAAATCCTGATAAAACTTTTTTTTCTGCTTCAAAACAGGCTATATGCCCCAATATGAAACTTATAAATTTAGAAAAATTGCTATGGGCTCTTGAAGAGGAAAGACCGGAAATAACGCTTTCTGAGGAAATAATTCAAAAAGCAAAGTCTGCAATCGATAGAATGATTGCAATAAAATAAATATGATATCACCAAGATACGTAATTAACCCTTTTTTTTGTAAAAAAATTCATAAATACTTTGACTGTATAGTTATAGGCAGTGGAATTGCCGGGCTTTCAACTGCAATAAGAATATCAAAACATATGAAAGTTAAAGTGCTTACAAAAAGCATGCTCTCAGATTCTACAACGTGGTTTGCACAGGGAGGAATTGCAGCAGCTATTAAGAAACCAGACAAATGGGAAAACCACTACGATGATACTATAAAAGCAGGGCAGGGGCTTTGTGATAGGAAAGCAGTAAAAAATCTTGTCAAAAACGCACCCAAGATGATAGAAGACTTAATTGAATTTGGTATTAATTTTGATATATCAGAAGGTGAAATAAGTTTAACAACAGAAGGCGGGCACAGCTATCCAAGGGTTCTCCATGCAGGCGGTGATGCTACAGGAGAAGAAATTGAAAAGAAGTTAGTTAATTGTACTAAAAATGAATTTAAAATAAATTTTTCTTCTGAATATTTTGTCCTGGATATATTAACTGATAATAAAAATAATTGCATAGGCGTAATTGGATTAAATACAGCTTCTAAAAGTATTGAAATTTATCCAGCCTCAAATGTCATTATTGCAAGTGGAGGGATCGGGCATCTTTATGAACTTACTACAAATCCTTCTATTTCAACTGGTGATGGAATTGCAATGGCGTACAGAGCAGGAGCATCTATTAAGGATATAGAATTTATACAGTTTCACCCTACTGTATTTAAAACAAATGAAGGCAAATTATTTTTAATAACCGAAGCCCTCAGAGGTGAGGGAGCTTTTCTGAGAGATAAAACTGGAAAAAGATTTATGCTTGGCAAACACCCAAGAGCCGAACTTGCACCAAGAGATATCGTAGTAAAAGAAATGGTAAAAGTTATGCAAAAAAATAATACTGAATATGTTTTCTTAGATGCCACTCATCTGCCTTTAAGTATGTTAAAAATACGTTTTCCAAACATCATCTCCAAATTAAGGGAAAACGGATTGGATTTAAAAAACGATCTAATAAAAGTATTCCCCGCTGCTCATTACTTAAATGGAGGCATTAAGACAAATCAGAAGGGACAGACTGAAAATATTAAAGGTCTGTATGCCTGTGGAGAGGTAGCAGCAACTGGAGCCCACGGTGCAAATAGGCTTGCAAGCAATTCTTTAATTGAAGGACTGGTTTATGGGTGTAAAATTTACAATGATGTTACCAATAAAAAAAGTGACTCTGCCAGTGATAAAAATACTATAGAAGCAGTTAAAAAATTAATTTCATGCAGAACTGATAATACTAATGATAAATACAAGGAATCCAGTAAACAAGAATCTGAAATAGAAAATCTAATAGATGAGTTCAGGCGCATAATGAGTAAAAAAGTTGGAATATTGCGAGATAAAAAAAGCTTAAAGGATGCCCAGGATTTTATAGATTTACATTTGCATAATAAGAATTTCTATAATAATAAAGATAAAAATATAGTAGAATTTGTAAATATGCTAACTGTGGCTGGCTTAATAATTAAATCTGCCAGTTTAAGAGAGGAGAGTAGAGGCACACATCAAAGAAATGATTTTCCAAAAATGGATAATAAACATTGGAAAAAACATATAATACTAAAAAAAGATAAATTCCATTTCGAACCAG
>JADHVN010000045.1 GCA_016783995.1 Actinomycetota bacterium | reverse complement strand
TAGGACTTAATAAGATCGGAATTATCACGGATGATGAGCTTAAAAAAATTCTTTACGGCCTAAAAACTGTCAAAAAAAATATTGAGGAAGGTAGTATTGATACGAGTCTTTATGAAGATATTCACAGTCTGGTTGAATCTGAACTGGGAAAAATAATTGGAGATACAGGCATGAAAATTCATACCGGAAGGAGCAGGAACGACCAGGTTGTGCTGGATGAAAAACTGTTTATAAAAGATGCCTTAATAGATATAATAAGTAAGATTTTAGCTCTGCAGGGAAATATATTAAAAATTGCAGAAAGTAAAATCGATATTATTATTCCAGCTTATACCCATATGCAAAAGGCCCAGCCTGTTTTGCTTTCACATTACTTCCTCTCTTTTTTTAAAAAGTTTGAGAGGGATACCTACAACCTTTTTTTCAATTTTGAAACCTGCGATTATATGCCGCTGGGAGCTGCAGCCTGTGCAGGAAGTGGATATAAGCTGGATAGAAAACTACTAAAAGAACTTCTTGAATTTAAAGATCTTGATTCTAATAGTATGGATATAGTAGGAAACAGGGATTTTATAATAGATTTTATATATTCCTGCAGCAAGATAATGCTGCATCTGAGCAGGTTATGTGAAGACCTTATAATATATAACACTAGTGAGTTTTCATTTATTGAAATAGATGAAGATTTTTGTACAGGCAGCAGCATAATGCCTCAAAAAAAGAATCCCGATGTTCTGGAGTTAATAAGGGGCAAGAGCTCCCTGGTTATTGGCAGTCTCCTGCAGTCAATGATACTGCTTAAAGGCTTGCCTTCAACCTATAACAGGGATCTTCAGGAAGATAAAAAAATACTACTCAGTGCTTATAAGGAAACCTCTGCCAGTGTTGAAATATTTTCTAAATTACTTGAGAAAATAAAATTCAATAGTATAAAAATTAATAATGCCCTGAAAGAGGGATTTTTAGAAGCTACCGATATTGCTGACTATCTGGTAAAGAAAGGTGAAAGTTTTAGAAAAGCGCATAACATTGTAGGAAAGATTGTAAGGTTTTGTATTGATAAAAAGATATCATTCAAAGATTTAGAGATGGAGGAGCTTAAAAATTATTCGCCCTATTTTGAAAGTGATATACATGATATGGTAGAAATTCAGTCATGTATATCAAGTAAAAAAGTGGAATGCGGTACAGAGAAAGGGCAGGTAATTTTAAATATTGAATCAGGAAAGAAAAAAATAAAAGATAGTGGGAACAAACTTAAAGATTTAATCAAAAGGACTCCTAAATTTGAGAAAATCATAAAGTACATCGACGCTTAAGAATTCATATTTCAGATTTCCAAAATGAATCACACCATAAATAAAATAGAGCTGACAGCACCGGCAGGAGGTTGGGATCAATTGGTAGCAGCGGTTAATGCTGGTGCTGATTCTGTTTATCTGGGATATAAAAAATTTGGTGCCAGAGCATATGCTGAAAATTTTGATATAAATCAAATAAAAAAAGCAGTAGTCTTTGCTCACAGTCGTGGTGTAAAAGTGTATTTAACCTTAAATACACTGGTAAAAGATAGAGAAATACCAGAGGTAATAAATTTCCTGAACGAATACATTTATATATGTTCTGACGGAATTATTATTCAGGACTATGGTATATATAAAATTCTAAAAGATTTGTTTAAGACTATTCCAATTCATGCAAGTACACAACTTAACATTCATAATATTTATTCATTAAAATTGTCAGGCAATCTTGGATTTAAAAGAGTCATCCTTGCTAGAGAAATGACTCTGGACGAAATAAAAGATTTATGCAAAAAAAAGTTGATGGAAATAGAGGTATTCGGTCATGGTTCTCAGTGCTATTCATACTCGGGAAGCTGTTATTTCAGTTCATTTGTAGGAGGTAGAAGCGGTAACAGAGGGAAATGTACCCAGCCCTGCCGGATGAAATATAAGCTTCTTGAAAGAGATGCCGGTAAATATAATTATATTATAGCGGATGGAGGTTATATATTTAGTAAGAGTGATCTTTGTATACTGGATATTATACCCGAAATTATAGCAGCAGGAATCAGTGCCCTAAAAATAGAAGGAAGAATGAAATCTCCGGAATATGTAGGTATGGTCACTAAAATTTACAGAAAATATATAGATCTGTATTATGAGAATCCTTTAAATTTTAATGTAGATGAATACGACTTTTATAAACTGGCACAAATATTTTCAAGAGAAATGAGAACTGGATATTTAAAACAAAAGTACCCGAAGGAAATCATATCATTAAAAAAATCAGGAAGTATCGGAAATTTTTTAGGCAGAGTTTATAAGATAGATTATGAAGGTAATGATAATAGAAAAAATTTACTGGTAAAATCTATTTACATAAGAAGCAGATGGAAAATAAATAAAGGAGATATTATCGAAATATGGACTAAAAAGGGCAACAGCCGGATAAATATTGGAAACTTTAAACTGATAGATGAAAAAGATAAGAGATATACATATGAAATTACACTAAATAAAAGAAATAGTATTTTAGAAAAAGATAGAGTATTTAAATATTTTGATAAGAAAATAGATGATGAAGCCAAATCTTTGTTTAAATATGATATTAATAAAGATAGTGCAGCAGTACTTTCCAGGGTAAAAACTCCGGACAATAAAATAAATGAAAAGGAAATTGAAAATTACTTAAGTAAGTTTCTATTAAAAAATAATAAAGCCGCCGGGGAAGAACCAGAACGTAAATTGACTCTTTCTGCCTATATATATGAACAGGAGTGCATTGAACCTGCTGTAGATAAAGGAATAACTCATATTATTTACAGCAATTTCAAAGAAATGGTATATGGCAGCAATTTCAAGGCCAGCTTAATTAAATCCTTAAAAAAATATAATGAATTTAAAGATATAAAAATATCGATTAATACCCCGTCAATTTTATATGACGATGATTTTATATCGCTGAAAAAAAATATTTTAAAATTACTGGATTCCGGATTAAACAATTTTAAAATATCAAATCCGGGAGTACTGGAATTATTAAACGAAATAGGCTGTAAAGACAAGCCTGATATTAACCTGTATTTAAGCTTTAATTTTAACTTATTCAATAGCCTGTCAGTTGTATTTTTTAAAGATTTACTGAGTGATAATGTAATTCTGAAAGGAATAGAGCTTTCTCCGGAACTAAACCTGGAAGAAATTTTAAAAATAATATCGAATGCAGAAAATTTATTTAAGGATGAAATAGAATTTTCCATTTTTGGTCAAGGTTACTTTCCGGTTATGAATTCCAGATATAAAATTAAATTCCTTACAAACAAAGCTTGCGGTGGTAATTTTTACATAGAGGACATTAAAGGTTACAGGTTTCCGGTCAGTTCAGATTATAACGAAAATATGATAATTTTTAATTCAAGTAATACCTGCACTTTATTTAATCTTGACAATATAAAAGATAGCAGGATCAACAATATTATTATAGATAGTAGATTCCTGGAGAAAAAAGATTTCTATAAGGTACTGAGAAGTTACAGAGAGGCAATAGATATTCTTTATAACAAGGGCATCAAAAAATATAAAATTTTTACTTCTTATCTGCAGGATGATAACTTGTTTAGAAACTATTCAAAAGGGCATTTGTTTCGTGGAGTAGAATAAATAAGATAATTATTTATATTAGTATTATTCTTCTTCGGTTTCCTGTTCTTAAACCTATTCCTTAACTTCTATTGTGACTTTTGAACCATAATTTAGATATGTATCTGCTTTTGGTATCTGATTTATAACTGCACCGGTAGCAGCAGCATTGGGAGATATCTCAACAACAAATCCCAAGCTTTCAAGTGTGGTTACAGCATCTCCTTTAGTCATATTTAGAACGTCCGGCACTTTTATACCCTTGCTTATATTGATAATTATTTCCAGGGATTTATTATAAAGAGTTCCACTTACAGGGATTTGAGCAAATACCTTGTCCTTTTCGTTGCTATTTTCTTCAAAAGTTTTTCCCTCTATTACAGAAATAGCATTAAAACCAGCGTTATTTAATATATCTATTGCTTCTTCTTTTGTCATCCCTATAACATCGGGAATCAAGACTTGAGGATTTTCGCCTTTGCTTACATATAAAATTACTCCGGTTGATTTAGAGACCTCAGAATCCGGAACAGGACTCTGATCGAATATTTTATCAATCGGCTGTTCATTGCTGAATCCATATATTATATTATCCAGTACAAGTTCAAGGCTTTCTATAATTTGTTTTGCCTCACTAAGATTCAGCCCTATAAGTTCAGGCATACTAAAAGTCTTTTTACCTTTACTAACATATAGAGTAATACTTAATTTCTCACCATTGAGTGACTCCAGTGTAGTACCTGCCTCCGGGTTTTGTTTAAAAATTATATCCTGGTTATAGGTTTCATCAAAATCATAAATCTCTTCAACTACAAAATATAAATTTTCAAATAATTGTTTTGCTTCCTCAAAGTTCAATCCTACAACATCAGGGACTTCAACCTTATTGTGTATATTACAGATATCTTCAGGCTCCTCTCCTTCGATAAATATGTGCCATTCAACGGTCTCCTCAGGGCACCAGAATGTAGTAAGAAGATTAGATTCAGAGCAAACCTCAATATCAATTAATTTTTTATCCGGTATATCGAAATCTGAAACCGGAAGGTCTTCCAGTGCTGAACTCATAAATTCCCTCCATATATCCGCAGGGTAAGTTCCACCTACAACTACTCTGCCATTTATAGGTTCCATAGGTTTATTTGATTCAGGGTAACCCATCCACACAACAGTGACCATTTCCGGAGTATAGCCTGCAAACCAGGCATCGTTAGGACCATCTGTGGTGCCGGTCTTACCGGCAGCTGGCCTGCCGATATTAGCTCCTCTGCCGGTTCCACTTTCTATAACTTTTTTTAGGATCTGTGTAACATAGTATGCTATCGGTTTTTCAAGCACTCTATGGTTTGATTCATTTTTGTCCGGGTCATATTGGTATAAAATGTTTCCCTGGTAATCAGTTATCTTTAAAATACATACAGGCTGTCGGTAAATACCGCCAGAAGCAAGAGTAGAGAAAACTTTACTTAAATCAAGGGGAGTTATGCCTGTTTCAAGCCCACCAATGGCAATTGCCGGATTATTTCCAATATCATAAATTTCCATTTCATTGCATAGGTTCTCTACGTTTTCAGCTCCGACTTTCATTATTAATTGCGCATAAACAACATTTACAGAATAAATTGTTCCGTCTACTACAGACATCTTGTCACTGCCGAATTTTTGTCCGCCATAATTATCAACTCTCCAATCCGGACCCTCTTCCATGTCTATTGTAATAGGACCATTTGGATTAAAAGTATTCTTTGGAGAAAAGTTCTGCATTATTGATTCCATAAGCACCAGTACTTTAAACACAGAGCCGGGCTGTCTTTTTCCCTGTGTTGCAATATTGAATTTACTGGTGCTGTAGTCCTTTCCACCTATTAGAGCATAAATATAGCCGTTATCTGGGTCTATACTGATTAGTGAGTAGGAAGGTCCAATATCTTCAGGGAAAACTTTTTTTACTGCATTTTCAGCTTTTTTCTGTAAATTAATATCCAGAGTTGTATAAATCCGGAGCCCTCCTTTAAATACATCATAATCAGTAAATTTTTGGTTATAAAGATTCTGCTTTACATAGTCTACAAAGTATGGAGCTATTCTGCTGCTAAATTGATCAGGGCCAACAGTTGATTTCTCGTTTAAGGTTATTGGCGCAGCCAATGCGTTAAGATACTGGCCGGTTTCAATTAATTCCTGTTCATACATTAATTGTAATACAAGATCTCTTCTTAATTTTGCTTTTTCCATATCATTGAATGGTGAATATATTTCGGGAGCTCTTACAAGACCTGCCATTAGAGCAGACTGTGGCAGGTCTAATTCGCTTGCATTTTTACCAAAATATATTTCAGAGGCTTTCTCTATTCCATATGTCCCGGATCCGAAATTTATGGTATTTAAATACATTTCCAGAATTTTATCCTTTGTGTAATTTCTCTCAAGCTGAATGGCAATAAGAGCTTCATTAATTTTTCTGCGAAATGTTTTTTCAGGGCTAAAATAAATATTTTTTACATATTGCTGGGTAATAGTACTGGCACCCTGAACCCATTCACCGGCTTTTAGATCCGCTATAAAAGCTCCTATAATTCTTATATAATCAACTCCCTGGTGTTCTAAGAATCTTTTATCTTCAACTGCCACAATAGCATCTTTGATATAAGGGGACATTTCATTAAAAGAAATAATTTCCCTGTTTTCCCCGGCGTGAAATTCGGTAATTAGGCTACCGTCCAGAGCATAAACTTTAGAAGTTTGAGCAATTGGTGAGGGAGTAAGTTCTTCGAGCGTTGGTAATGTATTGATATAATATAGAGTTAAAGCTACTCCTATAAATGCGGCAATTAAAAAAATTGCTGCTGCTATAAATATGAAGAACTTTAAACATCCGCCTAGTTTTTTACGCTTTGGGCTCATCATAAAATATTTACTTTCAAATATTACTAAATTACAACTTAAGAAATTTTATACAAAATTTAGTTAAATAACAACATGGCTATTTTATGAATATCTGAGAGTCTTCGAATTATGTAGCGCAAAATTTTGTATGTTGAATATTGGAGAGTCTTCGAATTATCTCAAATAGACATAGATACGACTATTATGTTAATATTTATTTTAATTTTCAATTAGAAACGTATTTATAGAAAGTAAGAGATGGAAAAAAACTTAAAAAAACAAATGGATGTCATTATGCTGGGAACTGAGGACATTTTAATTGAAGAAGAGTTGGAATGTATTGTCAAAAAATCTATAGAAGAAGATAAGCCTTTGAAAGTTAAACTGGGATTAGATCCGACTTCTCCGGATATTCATCTTGGTCATACTGTAGTTCTAAATAAACTCCGGCAGTTCCAGGATTTAGGTCACAGGGCTATTCTGATAATCGGTGATTATACTGCAAGGATAGGTGACCCTTCCGGTAGATCTACTTTAAGACCGGAACTATCTGCTGAAGATATTGACAGGAATGCAAAGACCTATATGAAACAGGCATTCAAAATTCTTGACCCTGGAAAAACAGAAGTTGTTAAAAATTCAAACTGGCTCAAGTCTTTAAGATTTGAAGATATTTTAAATCTAACCTCAAAGTTTACTGTTGCCAGAATGCTTGAGAGAGATGATTTTAAAAAAAGATTTAAAAGCAACACGCCAATAGCAATTATGGAATTTCTGTATCCAATAATGCAGGCGTATGATTCGATTGCAATTGGAGCAGATGTGGAATTAGGAGGAACCGATCAGAGATTTAACCTTCTTATGGGAAGGGAATTGCAAAAAGAATTCTCGCAGAAACCTCAAATTGCCATTACCATGCCTATTTTAGTCGGTACTGATGGTATTGAAAAAATGAGTAAAAGTCTTGGAAACTGTATAGGAGTAGATGAATCACCTCAGGAAATTTTTGGTAAAGTAATGTCTATCCCGGATAATATTATGATAGCTTATTTCCGGCTTGTAACCACACTAGATAGTGAAGAAATTAGAGAAATTGAAGATAATATAAAAAAGGAGAAATTAAATCCATCAATAGCAAAGAGAAAACTGGCAAAAATAATAATAGAGAATCTATACACTAAAAATGATGCATTAGAAGCAGAAGAAGATTTTGATTTAATTTTTAAGAAAAAAGGAATTCCGGATAAAGTTGAGGAATATATTATAAATCCGAAAGATATAAAGAATAAAAAAATAAGTTTGGCACAATTACTTACAGATTCAGGACTTACCAAATCTAACGGTGAAGCCAGGAGACTGGTTGCTCAAGGAGGAATAAAAATTAATGACAGGAAAATTAGTGATCCAAATCTGGAACTTAGTCTAAATGATATCAATGAAAAAGTAATTCAGAGAGGTAAAAGGCATTTTAGAAAAATAATTACTAAAAATTAAGCATGCACGAATATTCTATAACCTGTTCCACCATTAAAATATTTTAAATAAAAATAATTATAAGATTATTTTGTGTTGACTTAAACTGGCGCTATAGTTAAAATAAAAGCAATTAATAATGGCATTAATAATTACTTGGTTTATAAGTTAATTTGCAAGGGTTACGATAAGTATTATTAGCGATAGAAAGATAATTTTAATACAATAAAAGGCAGTTGATGGTTTTAATAAATAGATGTTATCTTAAATGTTTTATAAAGTTGCTAATGATAATTCTGGTAAAATAATGAACCAGGATGTAAGTTAATAGTTAGTTTAAAATAAATTGTCTTTAGTGTTTATAATGAGTTTTTTTAGAGCAAAAAAGTTGTAGTTCTAATATATAAATATTAGATTTTTATAAATATTAGAAATATTTAGTTTAAAATTAATTAGTGCAAATTAATTTATAAGTCGGGTAATTAACCCGGCTTTTTTATTTGGAAGGAAGGTTTATAAAATGGATTTGTTAATAAAAATAGTTACATTGGCTATTGCAATAGTAATGGGCTTTTTTATGGGCTTTTTTTATAGAAAATATATAATAGATTCAAAACTAAGTTCTGCAGAGCAAAAGGCAAACTTACTTTTAAGTAATGCCAAAAAAGAAGCGCAGACTATTAAAAAAGAAGCCCTGTTAGAGGGTAAAGAGGAGATTCAAGATTTAAAAACACGTGTTGAGGAAGAAGCTAAAAAACAGAGATTCGAACTTAAAAGGATGGAAGACAGGTTGTTAAGCCGGGAGGATTCTATTGAGAAAAAGAATCGTTACCTGGAGAAGGAAGAACAAACAGCAAATCAAAAAAAAGAGGAACTCGAAAGTAAAAATAAAAAATTAGATGAGTTGCTAAAAAAAGAAATACTAAGACTTGAAGCTATTGCTGAACTCACTAAAGAAGAAGCAAAAGCGATTTTAATTAAAAGAATAGAAGAAGAAGCAAGATATGAATCTGCAAAAGAAATCAGGAATATTGAAGCAAAGTTAAAAGAAGATGCTGACGTTATGGCTAAAAAAATAATTTCTCAGGCCATACAGAGATGTGCACTGGACCATGTTAGCGAAACTACGGTATCTGTAGTAAATTTACCCAATGATGAAATGAAGGGAAGAATAATAGGAAGAGAAGGTAGAAATATAAGAGTTTTTGAAAATCTTACAGGTATAAATATAATTGTAGATGATACTCCTGAAGCTGTAATATTATCTTCATTTGATCCAGTAAGAAGAGAAATTGCGAGAGTAACGCTTGAAAATTTGATAATGGACGGAAGAATTCACCCTGCAAGAATTGAAGAAATGTATGAAAAAGCAAGTAAAATTGTCAATAGTGAGATTAAATTAGAAGGTGAGCAGGCTGTTTTTGATATAGGGATATCTGAAATAAATCCAGGAATTGTAAAAGTGCTGGGTAGATTAAAATACAGAACCAGTTATGGACAGAATGTACTGCTTCATTCAAAGGAGGTTGCCTATATAGCAGGTGTGATTGCAGCTGAACTTGGTATGAATGTTAAAAAAGCAAAGAGAGCCGGGCTATTGCATGATATTGGAAAAGCATTAACTCATGATATAGAAGGGTCACATGCAATTATCGGAGCTGAACTGGTCAAAAGACTTAATGAAGATGAAGAGATCTGCCATGCAATAGAATCACATCATAATGAAGTCGAAGCTAAATCTGCATTAGATGTAATTATACAGGCAGCAGACCAGATATCGGGCGGAAGGCCTGGCGCCAGAAGAGAAACGCTGGAAAGTTATGTTAAAAGACTGGAAAGCCTGGAAAAAATTGCTACTAAATTTAAGGGAATAGAAAAAGCTTATGCAATACAGGCTGGAAGAGAAATAAGAGTCATGGTCAAACCTGAAGAAGTTGATGAAGATATGTCTTTAGTACTGGCTAAAGAAATAGCGAGAGAAATAGAAAAAGAAATGGAATATCCTGGACAGATAAGGGTAACTGTAATCAGGGAAAGTAGAGCTGTTGAATATGCAAAATAGTTCTGATATAAAAAGATTTCTGTCTGAATTAAAATTAAAAGATTCACTGAATATTGAAGAAGATTTAGGGGATGGATATGTCAGATTAAAGATTTCAGAAGCTGAAAGGAGACAGGCCCTTCAGGACATAGATTGTGTTGAAGATATAATCGTAGAACTACTCCGCAATAGCCGGGATGCAGGCAGCAGGAATATCTTTATTGGAACAAAGAAAATTGAAGATAAAAGAAGAAAAATTTACTTTATAGATGACGGTAACGGTATCCCTCCCAATTTGCAGAAGATTATTTTTGAATCAAGAGTAACTTCAAAGCTGGAAAATGGAATAAAAGACCCTTACGGTTTTCATGGCAGGGGAATGGCATTATTTTCTATAAAATTAAATGTCGATGATATAAGTATAGTTTTTTCCGATAAGTTAAAAGGTGTCTCATTTTATATAGATATAGATCTCTTAAAAATTCCTGAAAAAAAGGACCAGTCTGTAGTACCTCAGATAATCAAAATGGACGGGGATTTAAGTATTATAGGAGGTGTAAATAATATTATAAAAACTATAATTGAGTTTCAGCTTCAGAATAGGGATATTAATTTTTTTTACGGAAGTCCAACCCAGATATTAACTACTATGAGGGAAGTTATAAGAAAAGATAAGAGATATGACAGTTATCCAAAATTTGACCGGTGGGAAGAATTAAAAAACTTTATTCAGGAAAATAAGGTAAAGGTGACAGAAATTCCAGTACTTACAGATAATTACAATTTAATGGATATAATTTCTAAAAAAATATTTAATATGGATATATCCCAGAGAGGTATTCAAAGAATTATATATAATGAAATTAAAGCGCTGCAGCCCCTTAAAATTGATCTAGCCAGTAACTTAAGGGAGCAAATTAATAATTTAAGTGAAGATGAAGTGGGCAGTAAGCCGGATAGAAAATTAATGCTTTATGATGAGTCTAGATTAGCAAGCAGATTTAAAGATGAAGAGATAAGATGTATAATTAAAACTGTAGAAGATAAGATTAAAGAATTAGGCGAAAAGTATTTCA
>JADHVN010000044.1 GCA_016783995.1 Actinomycetota bacterium | reverse complement strand
AATCTAATTTATAATAAGCTTCTGATATAAAATAAAATCAGTTTTTTATATCAATTTATTAAATAAAAGAAGTAAAGGAAAACAGTAAAATGCTAATTAAAAAAGCTAACAATAGTTATAAGAAAAATGATAAGAATAAAATCAGCACAAGGCTTCATCTTGTAAGAAATTTAATTCTTTTCTTATTTACAATAATTCTTACATTATTATTTTTTATATTCTTCGTGATATCCTGCACATTCCAGTCATCAACTGAAGATACCAGCACACAAGCAGACAAACAAACTACTGAAGAATCTGATGAAAGCCCTGATGTAATTACATCTGAAGAATTGGAAGAAGCAGTAGCTGCCCTGGAAGAACAGATAGATTATGATAATGCTGTTATTGGGGCCGAGTTAAAAGGATTTATCCCTTCTTATCTATGTACCAATAAAGATAACTATATAAAAATTGAAGTTACCAACACTTCTGATTTTACATGGAAAAGTGAAGGAGGAGACTTAGTAAGAGTTGGTTATCATTATTATGGCCAGAACGTTGAATATACGGATTATGATCGAACAGCTCGTACTGCACTTCCATATGATATCGCACCAGAAGAATCTGCAGAAATTGAAATACTTATAAATGATATCACCAATGAAGGAATCTACGTCATACAAATTGATATCGTTCTTGAAGGCAAATTCTGGTTTTCATCAAAAGGTGTTTCTATGATTGATGGTGTTGCTTTTTTTAATACATGCACTGATTAAACTAATAATAAAAATAAAGCTTTTAATTCATTAGAATCAGAAAAATTTTTATACATTTTTTCTGATAAAAAAAGTAAATACTATTTAAAATCAAATTTTCTTCCAACCAGTTTTTCATATGCATTAGCATACCTTTGTGTAGTTTTTTCAATTATATCAGGCGGGAGCTTGGGTGGAGTTGACGTCCTGTCCCAATCAGTGCTTAAAAGGTAATTTCTTACGTATTGTTTATCAAAACTATTTTGGTCTCTTCCAGGTTCATAGTCCTTAAGAGGCCAAAATCTTGATGAATCCGGAGTCAATACTTCATCAATTAAAATTACCTCATCTCCTATCATACCGAATTCAAACTTGGTATCAGCAATTATTATCCCCTTCCCCAATGCATATTCAGATGCTTTTAGATACAATTCAATACTTTTTTCTTTTATATAATCAATTAATTTCGAACCAAAAATTTTTTTAGCTTTCTTTATAGTTATTCCTATATCATGGCCTGTATCTTCTTTAGTGGTAGGAGTAAATATGGCCTCAGGTAATTTTTCACACATTTTTAAATTAGGAGGCAGTTTTATATCTCCTATTTTCTCACTCTCTTTATATTCATTCCATCCTGAACCTGCCAGATAACCCCTGACAACACATTCTATTGGAATAACTCTTGCTCTTTTTACTATAACTGACCTGTGTTTTAGAATATTTTTTTGTTTCTTCAGTATTTTTGGAAACTTATTTATATCAACCTCAATTAAATGATTTTTTATTACACTTTTTAAATAATCAAACCAAAAAATTGAAATTTTATTTAAAATTGCACCTTTTAAAGGAATTAAAGACTGTAGTATAAAATCAAAAGCTGAAATCCTATCAGTTGTAACTATTAGAATTTTATCATTAAAGGCAAACATCTCCCTTACTTTCCCACTTCTTAACTTCTTTACATTTTCAAGCTCCACATTGCCTATCACTTTCATTTTTTACCTTCCCTTATAATAATAAAAATTATATTTCCGTAATCTAAATATTAAATTTATTAGTTAAACTCTTAAAAATATAATATATAATTTCTGCAATTCCTGCAATAATACTGGATTTCCAATTAACAGAATCTTTTTATACACTTATAAAAAGTAATTATTTCCTGGGCAGCACTTTCCAGTAAATTCCTGGAATTTTTAACAGCATCTTCTAATTCCATAGGCTTTTTTATAATAGAAAAATTCCCACAAAAGAGACTGGTATTTTTTCTATTAATTTCACCTCTACTTATAAAAACTGAACCATTTATAGTTATAACTGGAATATTATATTTTCTTGCCAGCATTGCCACACCATAAGAACTTTTCCCAAAAAAAGTCTGCTTATCCATTGCTCCTTCACCAGTAATCACAAGATCTGCTTCTTTTATTTTTGATTCAAGGTCATTTGCCTCAATAATAATATCTGTTCCCGGTCTCAACGTTGCATTTAAAAAAGCATGTAGTCCTGCACCTAATCCTCCGGCAGCGCCTGCACCTTTTAAATTCGATATATCTTTTCCTAAATCTTTTTTAATTATTTTTGAAAAATTTACAAGTCCATTGTCTAATTTTTTAACCATTTCCTTATCAGCACCTTTTTGAGGAGAATATACATAAGCTGCACCGTTCTTGCCAGTTAAAGGATTATCAACATCACTTGCTACATTAAATTCAGTATTTGAAACTGCAGGATGAATATTTCTCATATCTATTCTTTTTAATTTAAGTAACTGTCTGCCTCCAAAACCTAATAAATTACTGCAAGAATTGTAAAATTTAACACCTAAAGCCTGTGCCATTCCCATTCCTCCATCAGTAGTTGCACTGCCTCCTATACCTATTATTACTTTCCTGCACCCTATATCTAATGCCTTCTTTATAAGTTCTCCCGTCCCATATGTTGTTGTTTCCATAGGATTTCTTTTTTCTTTAGGTATCAATGCCAATCCAGAAGCAGAAGCCATCTCAATAATTGCAGTATTTCCCCCAATTATGCCAATTCTTGCTTTTACTTTTTGTCCTAATGGTCCTGTTACATCAGATACTATATATTTACCTTTCTGACTTTCAACTAAAGTTTCTACAGTCCCTTCCCCGCCATCAGCCATCGGACATACAATTACATCAATCCCATCATCAATTTTCTTTATTGCATCTTTTATTATGCTGCATACCTCTACAGCTGATAAGCTTCCCTTATATTTGTCTGAAGCAACCAAAATCTTGCTTTTCAATTACATCTCCTCTATGGTTAGATTCTTTTTTTTACAAATAATTCCTGCATACAATTATATTAAAATATCAATAATTCTTATAAGTAATTTTCGTTAGCTGACAACTGCTCCTTTCAATGCATCAGAACATATACAATTTCTTTCATCGGGAATCATAGGAATTGCTTTAAAAAGTAAATTTTTTAATTTTTCATTATTTTGATTAAAAATTTTAATTATTTCCTTAGTCGTTACAGGTTTAATTTTAGTTTGGCCCTCCAGACCAACATCATAATCTGTTATAAGTGAGATGTTTACATAGCATATTTCTAACTCTCTTGCCAGATAACACTCAGGATACTGAGTCATACTTATAACTTCCCATCCCTGATTTGAAAACCACCTGCTCTCAGATTTTGTACTGAATCTTGGACCCTGTATAACAACTACTGTTCCTTTTTTGTGATAAGCTATGCCAAGTTCTTCAGCACACTTTACCACTATTTTTCTAAGAATAGGACAGTATGGTTCAGCCATAGACATATGGGTTGTACTCGGGCCATCATAAAAAGTATCAACCCTGCCCTTTGTCCTATCTACAAATTGGTCACATATTACAAACTGTCCAGGCTTTATATGAGGTTGAAGGCTTCCAGATGCACATGGCCCAAAAATATACTTAACTCCCAATTCCTTCATTGCAAAAACATTTGCTCTATAATTAATTTTATGCGGTGGAAGTTCATGTTTCTTACCATGCCTTGGAATAAAAGCAATTCTTATACCTTCTAGTTCACCTATTACTATTTTATCAGATGGCTTACCATATGGAGTCTCTATACTAATTTCTTCTTTTACTTTTAAAAATGAGTAAAATCCTGAACCACCAAATACCCCTACATCTGCTTTTGATATGACTTTCATTCTCTTCCTTCCATATATTATTATATAAAATGAACCTAAAACATTATTTTTTAGAGAATTAATTATAGAATTAAAATCCTTTTTCTTTTAACAATTCTATAAGCAATTTCTCAGGTCGAGCACCAAAATGGTTGACAATTTCTGCTGCAACAACACTCCCCATTCTACCACAAATTCCCAGACCTTTTCTCTTAATAAATCCATGTAAAAAGCCAGCAGCATAAAGATCGCCAGCTCCTGTTGTATCAACTAATTTATTAACAGTATCTGCATTTATCCTGTAAACTTCATCCTTGTATATAATTACTGAACCTTTCTCTGATCTCGTTAGCGCAAAGATAATATTCTTTTTTTTACACTCCTCTACTGCACCGTCAAATGACTTCATTCTAAATAAAGATTTTATTTCATCCTCATTCGCAAAAAGAATATCAATATGACTCTCTACCAGCTCAAGAAAACCTTCTCGATGACGATTAACACATGAAGGATCTGATAAACTTAATGCTACTTTACCATCATTTTCATGAGAAATCCTTATTGCTTTCATAAAAGCTTTTTTTGCCTTCACTTTATCCCATAGGTAGCCCTCTAAATATATTATCTTTGACTCAGCTATAATTTCCTTATCAATATCATCAGATTCAATAGTTCCCGCTATCCCAAGATGGGTATTCATCGTCCTTTGAGCATCTGGTGTTGTTAATACTATACATCTGGCTGTAGGTAAATTGCTTTCCACTTTTGATGTACTACAATATACTCCAATATTTTTTAGACTATTTTCAAATACATTCCCTAAAAAATCATTTCTAACTTTACCAATAAACGCTACAGAATTACCGAGCATAGCAAGGCCGGCGATTGTATTTGCAGCTGACCCTCCAGATTCTTCTTTAACAGGTTCTATAGACTTATTAATTCTCCGAGCTTCACATTCATCAACCAATTTCATCATCCCTTTTTTTAGCTTGTGTCTGCTAAGAAAATCTTCATCAACATTTGCTAGAATATCAACAATTGCATTTCCAATACCAACAACATCATATTTTTTTACTGACATAATCTCCTTTAACTTATTTTCTAATAATATCTTATCAATATAACTTTGTAAAAATTTGTTTTTTAACTATAATTATTATTACTGTAAAAATGAAAAGTGAATTTATTTTACCTTTATGCCTTATTTTTATTAATATCAAATTTGCCAAAATTTTAAAACTTAAATTTTATTTTAAATTTATACCAGGAAAGGAGAATTATGTTAAAAATTCTTGATATTAAGACTACTCAAAGAGTAGAACTAATAGACATTACTTCCAGGGTAAATGATCTCATCTTGAAATCAGCTGTAAAAAATGGATTATGCTCCTTATTTGTTCCTCACACTACTGCAGGTGTTACTATTAATGAAAATGCTGATCCATCCGTAAAGGTGGATATTATTAATAAATTTAATAGTTTAATACCAGCCCACGACAATTATACACACATCGAAGGGAATGCTGATTCTCATATAAAATCTACTATTGTAGGACAAACTACAAATTTAATAATAGATAACAGCAGGATAGTGATTGGAACATGGCAGGGAATATTTTTTTGTGAATTTGATGGTCCAAGAAATAGAAAAATTTATGTAAAAATAATAAATGGATAATATGAATTTATTCAAACAATCTGAGTTTAGTAATAAAGATATCTCCCATGATACTCCCCTTGCAGATAGAATAAGGCCTGTAAATTTAGATGAATTTGTTGGACAGAATCATTTGGTTGGAGAGGATAAAATAATTAAAAGGATAATAGAAGAAGATAAAATTAATTCTATTATATTCTGGGGTCCTCCAGGCTGTGGTAAAACTACAATTGCAAAAATTATTGCAAATAAAACAAAATGCAGATTTATTTCCTTTTCTGCTGTAACTGCAGGAATAAAACAGGTAAAAGAAGTAATGGAAATAGCTAAATACGAAAAAAAAACAAGTAATATAAAAACAATACTTTTTATTGATGAAATACACAGGTTTAATAAAGCACAACAGGATGCATTTCTTCCCTTTGTTGAAGACGGTACTATTATTTTAATTGGTGCTACTACGGAAAATCCCTCTTTTGAAGTAATTTCTGCCCTTCTTTCCAGATGCAAAGTCTTTATTTTAAATAAATTAGTACCTGATGAAATAAAAATTTTACTGGATAGGGCACTAAAAAACAAGGAAAGAGGATATGGCAATTTAAATATAAAAATAGATGATAAGACTATTGATTTTATAAGCAAATCTTGCGATGGAGATGCAAGAGTTGCATATAATATTTTAGAACTTGCAGTTAATTCTTTTATTAAAAAAGAAGATATTATAATAAATACAGCTTTAATTGAAAATATCATTCAGAAAAAAGCTCTCCTATATGATAAAAGCGGTGAGGAACATTTTAATTTAATATCAGCCTTACATAAAAGTTTAAGAGGCAGTGATCCTGACGCAGCAACATACTGGGTGGTTAGAATGATAGAGGGCGGCGAAGATCCATTATACATATTAAGAAGAATGATCAGATTTGCTTCAGAAGATGTAGGGCTTACTGATCCAAACGCAATACAGGTTGCAATTTCAGCCAAACAAAGCTTTGAATTCATAGGTCCCCCGGAAGGATATCTTGCAATAATTGAAGCTGCAATCTACCTTGCTCTTGCCCCAAAAAGCAATTCACTTTATTTAACATATAAAAAAGTAAAAAAAGATGTTGAAGAATTTGGGTCTCTTCCAGTTCCGTATCACATTAGAAATGCCCCTACTAAATTAATGAAGGAAATTGGATACGGCCAGGGATACAGGTATGCTCATGACTATAAAGATGCAGTAGTAAAACAATCACACCTTCCAGAAAAACTTTTAAATAGAACATATTACAATCCTACAGACAGAGGCTTTGAGAAAGAATTAAAAGATAGATTAAAAAGAATTATGGAAATAAAAAACAAACAAAGCTATTAAATTTTAATACCCTTTTTTAATTCTGGTTGACTTCTGTATCTCTACGTGCCAAAGCTCTTATTTATCCCTTCAGCACAAATTAATTCTTCAGCAATCTGTATTGCATTAAGTGCAGCACCTTTTCTTAGCTGGTCGCCAACTACCCACATGCTGATTCCATTTTCTGTAGATATATCTTCTCTGATTCTTCCTACAAAGATACTGTCTTTGTTTGATGTATCAAGTACTGTTGGATAAATAGCATTTCTAAAATCATCTTTTACAATCAGTCCATCTGCCTTACTTAAAGCATCCTTTACCACTTCCAATGCTATCTTTTCTTCTGTTTCAATGCTTACCGCTTCTGAATGGGAAGTAAAAACAGGAACCCTTACTGTAGTAGCTGAAATTTTCATCGAAAAGTCGTTAAATATTTTCTGTGTTTCATAAACCATCTTCATTTCTTCTTTGGTATAGCCATTGTCAAGAAAGACATCAATATGAGGAATAACATTAAAAGCTATTTGAACTGGGAAAACTTCACATTTAACTTTTTTGTTATTATTACATATTATCTCTCTTGTCTGGTTTTGTAGTTCAACTATTGCCTTAGAACCTGCACCCGATACAGCCTGATAAGTTGAAACGATTATTCTTTTTATTGGCGAAATATCATAAATTGGTTTTAAAGCAACAACCATAATTATGGTTGAGCAATTAGGATTGGCTATTATACCATTATGTTCAAATATTTTTTCCTTATTTACTTCAGGTACAACTAATGGAACATCATCTTCCATTCTGAATGCGCTGCTATTATCAATAACAACTGTACCGCTTTCCACAGCATACTTCACAAATTCTTTAGAAGTTGAGGCACCTGCTGAAAAAAGAGCTATATCTATATTATTAAAGGAGTTCTTTTTTAACTCCACTATTTCTAGTTCCTCACCACTGAACAATATTTTCTTACCTGCAGACCGATGAGAAGCAAGAGGCATAAGATTTTTTATTGGAAATTTTCTTTCCTCCAGAATTGATAGAAAAACTTTTCCGACTGCTCCTGTTACTCCTGCAATTGCAATATTATATTCCTTCAATTAAGCTTCCCCGTTCACTTAAATATTGATAATTCTACTTTTTGATTTTATTATAAAATAAATACCGCATTCTACAATTTATCCTTCAATAATTAATGGGATACTTTATCATTATATGAAAATATAGGCAACCATTTTTCAGCTCTACATTTAGGCTTCAATCCTATTTCTACCACTTTCTTTAGCTTTATATAGAAACTTTTTTAACACTCCTACTTTTCCAGGCCAAATCCTTTATGTAAAATTTTTACTGCTTCTCTTATTTTACTCTTACGAACCACACATGAAATTCCTATTGGTGAAGTACTAATCATTTCTATGTTTATATCTTTAGCTCCAAGTAAATCAAACATTTTAGCAGCTACACCTGGATGCGTCTTCATTCCTTCCCCTATAATTGTGACCTTTGCAATTTCAGAATCTATTTTTATATTTTCAATTTCCAATTTATTTTTTAAATAACCTAGAACTTTCCTTGCCTTATCCATATCCCCTTCTTCGATTGTAAAGGAAATAGTTGCTAAATTCTTTTCACTAACATTTTGCACAATTAAATCTACATTTATATTCTCAGATGCTAATCCTCCAAATAATTTAGATGCTACTCCAGGTTTATCAATTAGCCCAAATACAGATACTTTCACCTGATTATTATCATAAGTAACACCCGTAATGATTGGCCTTTCCATTTTTTCTTCACTTTTATTATAATCCATAATCCATGTCCCTTCACTATTATTAAAGCTTGATCTTACATGTAATACTACTTCATGCTTTTTGGCAAACTCTACAGCTCTTAGGTGTAGAACTTTGGCTCCCGATGAAGCCATTTCCAGCATTTCATCATAAGACAACGTTTTTATTTTCCTTGACTCAGAAACTATGCTTGGATCAGTAGTAAAAACTCCATCAACATCAGTATATATTTCACAATATTTTGCACCTATAGTCGCAGCTATTGCAACAGCTGTTGTGTCCGAACCTCCTCTGCCAAGAGTTGATATATCACCATCTAAAGTTATCCCCTGAAAGCCTGCAATAATCACAATCCTGCCTTTTCTTAATTCTTTTATTATTCTTTCATTATTTATACTTAAAATCTTAGCATTAGAATACATCTTATCAGTTAATATTCCTGCCTGACTTCCAGTCAAAGAAATTGATTCATATCCTTTCTCCTGAATTGCAATTGCAAGAAGAGCTATTGATACCTGTTCACCTGTAGAAAGAAGCATGTCCATCTCTCTTTTACCTGGATTTTTACTAATTTTGCCTGCAAGCTCAATTAAATCATCTGTTGTACTACCCATTGCCGATAAAGCAACTATTACATTAGCTCCAGTTGATTTACACTTTATTACCTTCTCGGCAACTTTATTAATCTTATCAATGCTTCCAACAGATGTACCGCCAAATTTCATTACGACTGTATCTTTTTTTACTTTCATATTTTTAATTATCCCAGTTTATTATCTAACTTCTTAAAAAAGTAATCTATAACACATAAAATACTTAACTTCTTTTGAAAAAATCTAACTATTTATTTTCTGCCATCCTCTTATAATTTTCATATTTTTCTTTTGCATCAGCTTCTGCTTCTTTAAATAACTTATCTGCTATATCTGGAAATGTCTTTTTAAGAGAAGCATATCTAACCTCGCCCATTAAAAAGTCATAAAAAGATTCTTTGGGCTCTCTGGAATCCAGTATAAATGGATTTCTTCCCTCTTCCTTTAATTCAGGATTATATCTCCACAGGTGCCAGTACCCTGCATCAACTGCCTGCTTTTCCCTGTATTGAGATTTTCCCATACCAATTTTAATACCATGATTAATACATGGAGAGTATGCAATTATAATTGATGGTCCCCTGTATCTCTCAGCTTCAATAAATGCTTTCAATGTCTGATTTTTGTTAGCACCCATAGCTATCTGTGCAACATAAATATATCCATAAGTTGCTGCAATCAGTCCAAGGTCTTTCTTTTTAACTTTTTTACCTGATGCAGCAAATTTTGCTACTGCTCCTTTTGGTGTTGATTTTGAAGATTGACCTCCTGTATTTGAATAAACCTCAGTGTCATAAACCATTACATTTATATCTTCCCTTGAAGCCAGTACATGGTCAAGCCCGCCAAAATCAATATCATAAGCCCAGCCATCTCCACCAAATGCCCAGACTGATTTCTTTATCAAGTAATCCTTTAACTGGAGTATTTCACTTTTTAATTCGTTTGCTTCTCTCTTTTTTAAGTCCTTTTCTAATAGTTTCAATACTTTTTCTGATGCAAATTTACTTTTCTCGCCATTATCCTTATATAAAATCCATTCATTTAAAGCACCCTTCACTTCTATATCTATATCCATTTTTAGCATTTCCTGCATCATCATTTCAATTTTATTTCTCAATTGTTTAATAGCCAGTGCTATTCCATATCCATACTCAGCATTATCCTCGAATAATGAGTTTGCCCATGCCGGACCTTTCCCTTCTGCATTAGTAGTATAAGGAGCAGAAGGTGCTGAACCACCCCAGATGGATGAGCAACCAGTCGCATTAGTAATAATCATCCTATCACCGAACAACTGTGTTATAAGTTTTGCATATGGAGTTTCTCCACATCCTGCACATGCTCCTGAAAACTCAAGTAATGGTTTTCTAAACTGGCTCCCTTTTACTGTTTCTTTAGAAACAACATCTTCTTTTACTGGAATATTTGAAGCAATTTCCCAATTCTTTATCTGTTTTTCCTGAGTGCTTAGCGGCTTCATAATAAGCGCTTTTTCTTTTGCGGGACAAATATCAGCGCAATTTCCACATCCTGTGCAATCAAGAGGACTTATCTGTATCCTATACTTATATTTCTCCAGCTCCTTGCCCTTTGCCTGTAAATATTCAAAATCACCGGGTATACTATCAGCTTCTTTTTTAGTTAAAAGAACTGGTCTTATTACAGCATGGGGACATACAAATGAGCATTGGTTACATTGTATGCAATTATCCTTTTGCCACTCTGGAACATTTATTGCAATTCCACGCTTTTCATAAGCAGTTGTTCCCTGTGGAAAAGTTCCGTCCTCTGCACCAACAAATGCACTAACTGGAATTTTATCCCCTTCCTGCCTGTTCATCACTCTTAATATGTTCTTAATAAAATCTGGCTCCTGTGCTTTTTTGGTATCAACAGCATCAACTGCACTTTTCCACGAATCTGGAATGTCAATCTTAATAAGAGCTTCTATTCCCTTATCTACTGCCTTATAATTCATCTCTACTATATTTTTCCCCTTTTTGCCATATGTCTTCTCAATTGCACCTTTTAGATATTTCGCAGCATTATCTATAG
>JADHVN010000043.1 GCA_016783995.1 Actinomycetota bacterium | reverse complement strand
AGTTCTGTTGCAATAATAACATTTTCCATAAGACTCAAACTTTGCCATTTGATGTTTTTCCTTTGCTTCCTTAATGATATTCAATTTAATTACTATCTGGTTTCCAGATATATTAAAATGAAAACTTATTGATTACATAATGAATATATTTGTTATTATACCAAATAAACTTTTTAGTAAAACCATTTTTAACAAAGAAATTGTATTTGTTGTCAATTAAATTAAAATTCATCGGCTCCCGAGACTGGATGATGTTGATAACAAAAACTCATTGTTTCTGATACATGGGAGGTCCAGAAGACATTCTTATAATAAATATTTATCACAATAATTTTAATACTTGACTATTATAATTATCGGGTTAAAATGATATTTAATACATTTTTTACTTAGAGTATAAAATTTATAGTAGTATTAGTTTTTCCAAGTTAAGAGGGGTTTTCTAAATGATAAAAAGAGATTT
The DNA here is from genome assembly GCA_016783995.1 of Actinomycetota bacterium. The sequence continues at coordinate 10,931 of JADHVN010000043.1, read as the reverse complement.
ATACCAAGATTTAAAAGAACACATATCAAAAAAAGAAATAACCTTTATAACAGGCCCGAGACAGGCCGGTAAAACTACTCTTATGCTGATACTGAAGGATGAATTATTAAAAAAAGGTAAAAAGGTTCTATACCTGAATCTTGATATTGAAATGGATAAGCAGTTCTTTGGTACTCAACTTGATCTAATAAAAAAAATTGAACTTGAAATCGGAAAGCAAGGGTATGTCTTTATTGATGAGATTCAAAGAAAGAATGATGCTGGAGTTTTTTTAAAAGGGATCTATGACCAAAATCTCCCCTATAAATTTATAGTTTCAGGCTCCGGTAGTGTGGAGTTAAAAGAGAAAGTGCATGAATCTTTAGCAGGAAGAAAAAGAATTTTTGAATTATCTATTATCAGTTTTAAGGAGTTTTTAAATTATAAAACTGGTTATAAATATGATGAAAAAATTATAGATTTTTTTAAACTTGAAAAAGGAAAGACCCAGAAGTTTCTGGAAGAATATATCTCTTTTGGCGGTTATCCAAGAGTTGTTTTGGATGAAACTTTCAAAGAAAAGAATTCTACAATAAATGAAATTTTTCAAAGCTATCTGGAAAAAGATATTTATTATTTACTTAAAATAGAAAAGAGCGAAAACTTTATTAATTTAATTAGAGTACTTGCTTCCCAAATAGGAAAATTGGTCAATTATTCCGAGCTTGCAAATACAATCGGAATAAATATCTTAACACTAAAAAACTATATCTGGTATCTTGAGAAAACATTCATATTAAAAAGAGTATCTCCATTTTATAAAAATATAAGAAAGGAAATAACAAAATCACCTATTTTTTACTTCTATGATCTAGGTATGAGAAATTTTATATTGAATGTTTTTGGTAAATCAGACAGTATCCCGGATAAAGGTTTTCTGTTCCAGAATTTTATTTTTAATATTCTTTCTGAAAGGTTAAAAGAAACCTCAACCACAATTAATTTCTGGCGGACGCAGGATAAAGCCGAAGTTGATTTTGTTTTAAACTATGGAAATAAATATATTCCAATTGAAGTCAAGTATTCCTTGAGCAAAAAGCCAGCAGCCCCAAGATCGCTTTTAAGCTTTATAAAGAAGTACAATCCCCCGCAGGCATTTATTGTAAATTTAGGAAACAATGATATTTTAAAAATAGGTAATACTGAAGTTATTTTTATGCCTTTTTACGATTTGTACAACAATTTATATTTATAAGAACTTGCTTATGGATCTCCAAAGTATAAAAGACTAATATTCAACTAATAATCATCATGATCTGCTAATACAATTATTAAAGGCAATTCATAGTAAGTGTTATTTATTTTGTCTATGATTTGTTTATGATATTATTTTTATAGTGATTTTATTTAGACTCTTTGCATTAATAACATGAGAAATATAGCGATATGAAACTACTGGAAAACCTGCAGACCAGCAATAATAAGATTTCCACGAGTGAATCCACTATTGTGAAAGCTTGTAAATATAATAGTAATTGAATCTCAAACCTTTCTTCTTCACCCGGTGCATTACCGTGCCACTTACAGGATCTTAATACCTCTGCATAAAATGTCCGGAAATATTTTATTTAATAGAAATAAAAAACAAAATATTATAAAATTGATAAAGTCTTTAAAAGTAAAAACAGAAAGCAGATATGTACGAAAATCTATATAACAACCTCATAGTAATAGGCGGCAATGTTGCCGGCCTTGCTGCAGCAAGCCAAGCTAGAAGAATAAATCCGGAGCTGGATATCACAGTTCTTGAAAGCGGAAAATATATATCATATGGAACATGCGCACTTCCCTATTATATCTCCGGATACATAAAGAAGATCGATGACCTCTTCGCCTATCCAAAAGATTTCTTTGAACAGAAACGAAATATCAAAATACTTACCAGCCACAGGGTAGTAGGAATAGACTCCGCAAAAAAGGAGCTCCTGGTAAATGTGGCAGGGACTTCCGAGAACAGGATCATAAGCTATGATAGGCTGATAATCAGCAGCGGAGGTTCGACAATTGTGCCCGATATACCAGGAATCAATTCTTCCAATGTGTTTCACTTCAGAAATATTGAAGATGCTGAGAAATTAAAAGGCTATATTGATAAAAATAACCCTAAAAAAGCAGTAGTCATCGGCGGAGGACAGATAGGGATGCTGATGGCGGAAGCTTTCAATATGATCAGGATAAAGACTTCGCTGATCGAAATGAAAAAGAGGATATTTGGTGGATTTGAATATGAGATAAGCACCATACTTTCAAGAAAAGCTGAAATGGAAAATATTATAGTCCTAACAGATACAGCAGTTTCTTCTATCAACAGCTCATCTGTTACAATAGAAAGTGTTGAAGGTAAAAGAGATATTGACTGCGACCTGGCCCTCCTGGCAACAGGGATTTCTGCAAACACCGGTTTTCTTTTAGATACTTCGATAGAGCTGGGAAAGAACAATGCAATAAAGGTGAATAATAAGCTTCAGACTTCTTATATAAATATTTATGCCTGCGGGGACTGTGCTACTGTAAAAAATATAGTAACTGGAAAACAGGATTATATTCCTACCGCCAATAATGGAGTAAAAACGGGGCGCATAGCAGGTGAGAACGCTGCAGGCGGAAATAAGACATTTGCAGGTTCCGTTGGAACTGTTGTGGATAAGGTACTGGATCTTGAAGTCGCCAAAACCGGTATCGGTTCAAATGAGGCTATATCCATGGGATATGAAGCCATAAAACTTATTGACAGCTATGCTTCACACGCCGGGTCTGTACCGGGCGCAAAAAAAATCGCCATAATAATAATAGTAGACACTCGGACAAGGAAGCTCCTCGGTGCTCAGATGATAGGTGGAGAAGGAGTCGGCAAGAGAATAGATGTATTTGCCACAGCCATAACCAGTGAGATGACTATAGATGATATATATATGCTTGACCTATCCTATGCACCTGCTGTCTCTACTGTCTGGGATCCTGTAAACAAGATATGCGGAAAAGCTGTCCTGGCCCTTGACAGCAGTAAGAACTAAAATAGCTCATCCTGTTCAAGATCTTTAGAAGATAGTCCAGAGTTTTTTTACTGCTCCTAACATATTCATACCAGTCTTTGGAAAAGATAGTTTCTTTTACCTTTGAGGAAAGCTATGACCGCACTGATATTGAACAGGCATTTAAGAAGTCATTGGAAGTTGATAAACTGCCTACCGGTATATTTTACAGAATAGAAAAACCAGTATACGAAGAAGATCTCAAACAGATCGAAAGAAAACCGCTTATGAACCATATCATAAGTGATATAGATATCAATAAATTGCTGAACAGGTATTATTAATACAGATCATTTTCATAAATATTTTCTCCTGACTTATTTGCCTAATTTTAAAAAAAATAATAAATTATATATGACCCTGGACAAAGACAGTTAAAAAGGGTCCCGGTAATTGTGTTTTACAACAGGACGGAGGATAAATGGAAAAAAACAAAGGGTATATTATAGCAGCCATCTATGGCAGCCCCCGCAGGGATGGAAATACCTCTGTTCTTATGGATAGATTTTTAGATGGAGTAAAGTATAAGGCTGAACAGATAGGAACAAGTGTCGATATAAAAAAGATATATACTGCTGAACTCGATATCTCACCCTGCAGGGAATGCGGTAACTGCTCAAGGACCGGAGAATGTATCATAAATGATGATATGCAGGATATATTCAGAATTCTTATAGATACTGATTTTATTGCAGTAGCATCCCCGGTATTTTTTACCAGTGTATCTGGTTATCTCAAAGCGCTAATAGACAGATGCCAGAGATTCTGGGTCCTGAAATACGAGCATAACAGAAAAATCATAAAAAAACCAAGGAATGGTATCTTTATTGGTGCTTCAGGCTCAGGCTCGGAAACTATCTTTGACTGCCCGAAGAAAGTAATACGTTCTTTTTTTGATGTACTATTTGTGGATTATCAGACTGATTTTTTATTTAAAAACACTGACAGAAAAGGGGCTATTCTGAAAAATAAAACTGCCCTGGAGGTTGTTTATGATTCTGGCAAAAAAATTGATTTTACAGAGATGGAGAAAGAAAATGATGAGTAAAAACATAAAGATACTAATGACCACTGCGGCAATTATTTCTTTTATACTGCTTATTTCAAGTTGCAGCTATATTCAAAATGTAAAAGGTCTCTATTTTGGACTTTTCAGGTGATATAGTAGTTTTATGATATAAATAATTACTACTAATTTAGTAGTAATTAATTGGTAATATTTTTTAAGATTTTCTAATATGAAAAATAAAAATGAAGAAGAAAAGCATATAAATTATAACAGGTTACAAAACGAGACCAGTCCCTACTTGCTCGAACATGCTGATAATCCTGTTAACTGGTATCCCTGGGGGGAGGAAGCTTTTCGGAAAGCTATTGAAGAAGATAAGCCCATATTTCTGTCTATTGGATATTCATCATGTCACTGGTGTCATGTAATGGAGCAGGAATCATTTGAAGATGAAGATGTTGCAGAACTTATGAATGAGGTTTTTATCAATATAAAGGTGGACAGAGAGGAAAGACCGGATATAGACAAAATCTACATGGATATAGCCCAGTTAATGACCGGTAGAGGAGGCTGGCCGCTGACAATAATCATGACTCCTGATAAAAAGCCTTTCTTTGCTGCAACCTATATTCCCAAAGAATCAAGAACTGGGTTAATTGGTATGATTGAACTTATAGGAAATGTAAAAGAAATCTGGACCAGCCAGAAGCAAAAAGCGTTAAAGTCAGCAGATGAGATTGCCGGACATTTAAATGAATTATCTGAAAAAACTGAGTCAAAGAAACTGGATGATTCAGTTCTGGATGCTGCATTTAAAACACTTTTAAATTTCTATGATGCAGAAAATGGTGGATTTGGCTCTTCTCCAAAATTTCCCTTGCCGCATAACTATTTATTCCTCTTGCGATACTGGAACAGGACTGGAAACGAACAGGCTCATGCAATTGTTGAAAAAACACTCAAGTCAATGAAAATGGGTGGGATCTGGGACCATTTAGGATATGGTTTTCATCGGTATTCTACAGATGCAAATTGGCTGCTGCCTCATTTTGAAAAAATGCTCTATGACCAGGCTCTTTTATCCCTTGCATATATAGAAGCCTTTCAGGCAACATGTAACATTGAATATCGAGAAACAGCGGAACAGATTTTTACATATGTTCTTAGGGATATGACTTCAGAGAAAGGTGGATTTTATACTGCAGAGGATGCAGACAGTGAAGGAGAGGAAGGCAAGTTCTACCTGTGGACTATGGAAGAAATAAATGACATTCTCGACAAAAAAGAAGCGGATTTTGCTATAGATATCTTCAATATAAAAGAAGAGGGCAATTTTTTGGAGGAATCAACAAAGCAGAGCAGTAGCAGAAATATTCTTCATCTGGAGCAGTCATTACCAGAAATTGCCCTACATTATAATATGACCGAGGAGCAGGTAAAAGGAAAAATCGAAAAAATAAGGGAAAAGCTTTACAGAGAACGCGAAAAGAAGATGCATCCTTTAAAAGATGATAAAATCTTAACTGACTGGAATGGACTCATGATAGCTTCCCTTGCCAGGGCTTCCAGTGTTTTAAATAATGAAAAGTACAGCAGGACTGCAAAAAAAGCAGCTGATTTCATTCTGGAAAAACTACATTCAGATAATGGAGAGTTGTTGCACAGCTACCGGTCAGGTGAGGCTGGAGTCAAAGCAAATCTTGATGATTATGCCTTTTTTATAATGGGTTTGATAGAACTTTATGAAGCAACATTTGAAATATCATATCTTAAAAAAGCAATTGAACTAAACGACAGATTAATTGAAAAGTTCTGGGACAATACAAACGGTGGCTTTTATTTTACCTCATTGGATAACGCAGATGTTATATCAAGAATGAAATATAGCAGTGACGGGGCTATCCCATCAGGCAATTCAATTGCTATGCTAAATCTAACCAGATTGGGTAAAATTACAGCAAGAGCAGATTTAACAGAAAAAGCAACAAAACTTGGCGAAGCTTTTTTCAGTGATGTTGAACGGAATCCTGATTTTCATACACAATTCCTTGTTGGTTATGACTTCCTATTTGGACCTTCTTATGAAGTTATAATCTGTGGAAAGAGCAAATCAAACGATACAGAGAAAATGCTTAATGCCTTACGGACACACTTTATACCCAATAAAATTGTTCTTTTTAAACCAGCCGAAGAAAGCAGTCCTGAAATTACAGGCATTGCTGAATATACTACAAATTATGCAAGTCTTAATAACAGGGCAACAGCATATATTTGCGTTGATTATCAATGTAATTTACCAACAAACGATATAGAAAAAATGCTTGACCTTTTAGGCAGCTAAAATACTCTTTTGTTGACCGTTTAAAAAAGTAAAAAGATATTAAAAATATAACTGGTACAGAAATGGTATCTCTAAATCATTGAATTCCTGAAGTATTTACCCATGCAGTATGACATTATATCAAGCCTGTCATAATCAATATCACCATCTTCATAAATAATTTCCTCATCATAAGTAACTAACATAACCTCCCCAATATAAAGGTCATGTACACCAAGATTGGTGATGCTTTTAATCACACATTCTATATTTATAGGGCATTCCTTTACCAGAGGTGTATTTATTTTAATAGGCTTATCTTTAGTAAGACCAAGCTTTTTAAATTTATCTATATCTCTTCCGGAGTTCATGCCACAGAAGTTATAGAATCGTTATAATTATGGGATTTTATTGCTTAATAAGTAACCTCAGTCTATAATTTTTATATAATTATGTTTATGATTAGGGGGCCAAAATAAAAAGAAGGACACTGGGAAGAACTGGAGAGAAACTATCCATTGTAGGTTTTGGGGGCATAATAGTAATGGATGAAAGACCCAAAGATGCCGTTGAATACGTTTCTATGGCAATTGATAAAGGAGTAAATTATTTTGATGTCGCCCCCCAGTATGGTAATGCTCAAGAAATACTGGGCCCTGCTCTCAAACCTTATCGAAAAGACTGCTTTTTAGCTTGTAAGACCCTTGAAAGGACTAAAGCTAAAGCAGCCAAAGATTTAGCCAGATCATTAAAACTACTTAAGACAGATTACTTTGATCTCTACCAGCTACACGGGGTTATAACCTTAGAGGAAGTAGATAGAATAATGGGACCTGATGGGGCCCTAGAAGCCTTCATTGAAGCAAAGGACAAGGGGATTATCCGCCATATCGGCTTTTCAGCCCATACCGAAGAAGCAGCTCTGGCTCTTATGGACTGTTATGATTTTGATAGCATACTTTTTCCCTTTAACTGGGTCTGCTGGCTAAAAGACGGTTTCGGTCCCAAAGTCCTAAAGAGAGCCAAAGAAAAAAATATGGGTATATTGGCCTTAAAAGCATTGGCAAAAAGAAACTGGAGCAAAGATGAAGAGAAGAAATGGTCCAAATGCTGGTATGCTCCAGTAGATAATTACGATGAAGCTTTTTTGGCTTTAAGATTTACTCTTTCCAAACCAGTAACTGCTGCAGTATCACCTTCCCATGCGGAACTCTTGTGGTGGGCCTGTGATATCACTGATAAGTTCAAACCAATAATAGAAGAAGAAACAAAGATGCTTAAGGAAAGAGCAAAAAAAATCAACTCTATTACTGCAACACTAAAACATGCTTAATAATTAAAAGAGACTTTAGCTAATATAAGAGATATACTATGCTCTATTACTGTGCACGTACCTATTACCTCATGGTGGAGGCGGCGGGATTCGAACCCGACAAAATCTATTCCTTAAGGCATATTATTATGAATTCTTGAGTATACTCCAATATCATTCTTTCGATGCCTGCTTAAATTATAAATAAAAATAATGTGTTGTTTCAATTTATTCAATTTCATATATTTGTGTTCTGTCCGTGACAAATCTGTGACATTAAATGGGTATTTTACTATTAAAACCGATGTCAACTTAAAATTTGCTTTGCTGTAGTCAATTCCAAGACTTTCAAATATTAATTAGGATATAAACGTATGCTTATTATAGACTTGTTTACCCCAAAGTTAAGATAATATAATCAGAATTAGAAAATTAATTTATCCAAGGTTTTTCCCTTATCAGTGTTGTTTTATCATTTCCTGAAACATCATATACTCTTCCCTTCCACGAAAGGCCTTCTCCATACTTGGCCTGGAAAAAAGATACAAAAATAAGGGCATCTATTATAGCCATGGATACCGGTGCAAGAAGTATATCAAGCATTCTTTGTTTATATCTGATTGCAAATATCGTCTTTATCGCCAGTACAATAATAATCTGAAAAATTATTAATCTGATAATAGCAACGGGCCAGTCGAATAAAAAAGCTCCTAATGGAAGAAGCGTAAAAGGAATAAGAAGCGTTGCAGTAAGTAAACCGGTAAATGAAAATAATGCTAATATGTTGCCATTAAACGCTGGATATATGCTTTTTGCCAAGCCTATTACTACTCCTTTCAAATTCTTATACATCCTGCAATAGATAGTATTCCTTCCATCAAATACCATAAACTTATATCCCGATTTTTTTACTCTCTTGGAAATCTGGATATCATCAATCATATGTCCTTTAATTGATTCATATCCGCCTATTTTTTCATAAGCTTCCCTTTTAAACATCATGAACTGTCCTATTGCAGTACTGAATAAAGGGCTTTTACTTTTCTTTATAAGTATAAAAGGTATAAAACATTGAAGTGCAATATTTATTATTGGCACTGTCATTCTCTCAGCAAAAGTAACCATTATCTGTCTTGGGTATATTGAGAGTGCGTCTACTTTTGTGGTAATGAGTGCGCCAAAAGCGCTTGATACAGTTTTCGGGAAATGCAAGGTGTCTGCATCTGTAAAAATAAAATATTCACCTTTTGCATACTTTGCAAGCTGGTGAGACGCAAAATTTTTACCAATCCATCCATCTTTCAAGGGAGCGCCTTCTACCAATCTGACCCTGTTGTCTTTTTCAGCAATCACTTTTACCACTTTGCTTGTCCCGTCAGTTGAATTATCATTAAGGACAATTATCTCCAGATTTGGATAATCCTGCTTTAAAAGTGATTTTAAACACCTTGAAATGTTTTCAGCTTCATTTCTTGCGGGAATTAAAATTGATATGAGCGAAGGATTTTTTAAAACTTGGCCAGTTAAAGAATAATTCTCTACATTTTTAAAAACGAAATTATTAATTACCAGATTCAGTAGCATCAGGCTCAGTGCAAGCAGAACAACATACTGATAATAAAGCAAAAAACCCATTTTTTAATCCTTAATCTTATTTATGACCCATATTTACAATCAACTGCTAACATTCCGAATTAAACCATTTTGCAGGTTACTCTACTACCAGCAATGCAATATATAATAACACCTCTTGAGTAATTATCACAATTTTTAAGTGTCTGTAATTTAATTAGCTAATTTAATTCTTAATATTATTTAACCACCTAAGCAAAACCTTCTTTTATTAACTTAATTTGAGGGATTAGCAAGATAATATCTGGGTAATATTTAGTTCTAAATGTGTTCAATATCTCCAGCCATACAAGACTTTTTTTAATTCCTCAAAATAACCTTTAAATAAATTACTTCCTTTAAAATTTGGTTCGAAATTTCACTACTTGGGGCAGCCAACCATTATTATATATCTTGGACATATTACCAATTTGTGATAATAAGTTATATAATAAATAACATAAATACAATTATTAATAATTTATTATTATATTAATACGATATGAGGTGGAAAAGATGAATGAAGAAAACAAAGAAAAAGTAGAGAAAAAAGAAGTAAAAAAAGAAGAAAAAAATTATTTTTTAGAGATACTAATTTCTTTATTAACTGGATTGTTTTTAGGCTTTATCATTGGAATATTATTTGCACCCAAACCAGGAAAAGGGATTAGAAAAGATATAAAAGATAAAACCGAAGAATTTGTTGGAAAAAGTAAAAAAGGTGTAACTGAGGCCATAGACAAAACAAAAGAATTTGTGAAAAAAAGCAAAGAAAAAGTAGAAACACTAAAAGAAGTAATAATTCCAAAAAAAGAAAAGGAAGAAAACAAAGAGAATACCGAAACTTAATTATTAATTTCAGAAGGGTTCTAAAATCTAAAAAACAATTATATATAAATACAAATACTAAATGTAAAATTAATATAAATCTATATTAAAAAACTTGTATTAGAGTAGAAAGTGGGGTGAACCCCTCCGGGCTTGTTGCCAAACTCTTAATAATATTGTATAATAGTTAAATAACTATTATTAACATCTAGGAGTAAAAAATGGGATATACTGCCAAGATACAGCAAATAACCAGAAAAGATTTTAACCAGTATTACATTAACTTCCCCAGGGCTATTGCCATGGCCATGAATTTTTCCAAAGCTGATCCTGTGGAATGGGAGATAGAAGATAAAGATACTCTAATACTTAAAAGAAAGAAGGTGAGCGGTGCAGGGCAAAAAAGAGTTTAATCAAAGAATCTATTACAATATCAATTTAGATTCACTGGTACCGGATGATCACCTCTTAAAGAGGCTGGAAAGGCTAGTCTCTTTTAATTTTGTAAGGGATATTACCAAGAGTTATTATTCCCACACAGGAAAGCCATCCATTGATCCGGTGGTCCTGGTAAAGATGCTGCTTGTGGGATACCTTTTTGACATAAGATCAGAGAGGAAACTGGTGGAGGAAATATCCCTTAATCTTGCCTACCGCTGGTATATCGGATATGACCTGGATGAAGAGATTCCTGACCACAGCATATTTTCAAAAGCCAGGGTAAGATTTGGAAAGAAGTTATTTGTAGATATCTTTGAAAAGATACTCATAAGATGTATA
>JADHVN010000042.1 GCA_016783995.1 Actinomycetota bacterium | reverse complement strand
AAGTTAAAACCAGGACGAATTTGGAGTACGGAGACCCGCTGGAGACCATAAATAAATTAAAGATTTCCAGAATAAAGAGAGCAGCCAGTTTTTATATTGCAAGCAACAAACTTTCAGGATTCAATCCCAGTTTTAATGTTATATCTATAATTATCAACAGGAGTTTAATCAAAAAGATGGTAGAAAAAGATAGTATGTCGAACGGAATAACTGAATTAAATACCCCGCAAGATAAAAGCTTCTTAAAAATTGAGCATATAGAGAATGCTTTTTAGCAAAATGCATTATTATGACAAATATTTCTACTTATATACTTGACAAGAATCTTTTACACAATATAATTAAGGATGATGGCTAAAGATTTATATAAAAAAATTAAACTATTAAGAGAAGAAAATGGGTTTTCCCAGGAGTACATTGCTAAAGAATTAGGAATGTCCAGACCTACTTATATGCAGATAGAAAAAGGAGAACGGGAATTGACTATATCTGAGGCAAGAAAACTTGCGAGTATTTTTAGTATGGGACTAGAGAATCTTTTAGCGTTGGAGAAAGCTACAAAGACAAAGATTGTTTTGGAAAAAGAAAAGATACATAAGACATCTAAAGCGACAACAATCCGCATTATTATTCCGCGTGCCAATGTTAAAAAATTTAAAGAAGTTTTGTTATATATTTTAGAAAAAGTAGGAGCAAAGCCAAATATTGGCGAAACTGCTTTGTATAAACTACTTTATTTTATAGATTTCGACTTTTATGAGAAATTTGAAGAACAATTAACTGGTGCGCGGTATATTAAAAATCATTATGGGCCAACACCAGTAGAATTTAAAAAAATTGTTGAGGAGATGGAAGAGAAAGGTGAGATAGAGAGAGTTAAAAGCAGGTATTTTCAGTATGACCAAAAAAAATATCTGCCATGCCGCGAGTCGGATTTAAGAAGATTGTCCGCACGAGAAGTAAAACATATAGATGAAGTGCTCGCCCGTCTTTCAAATAAAAACGCTAATGAATTAACAGAATATTCTCACAGCGATGTGCCGTGGCGGGTTCATAAAGATGGTGAGATTATCAGCTATGAAAGCGTATTTTACCGTGATATGGATCATTCTGTAAGAAATTACGAAGATGAACTTTGATGAGACCGACGAATTTTCTAAAGATTTCAAGCGATTATCAAAGAAATATAAATCATTGGCTGATGATCTGCTTGAATTTAAAAAAGTTGTTTCAAAATTTCTACTTGGCACAGGCAAGCATTCTGTAGTACTAATAGCAAAAGAAACGGTAAAAATTATAAAAGGCCGTCTTTTTTGTCGTTATTTAAAAGGCTTTTCATTGCGAATTATTTATGCTTATTGTAAAAATAAGCAAAAGATTGAGTTTATACAATTATATTTTAAGGGCGATAAAGAAAACGGAGATCATAACAGAATTAAAAATTATCTGCGTAATTTTAAACGGTAAAAAATTATGCAAATACCAACCAAACAGCAAATCCTTAAGAGGTGGTTTTAGAGAGTAAATGGCCAATAAAAAATTAGGAGAAAAAGCAATTTTAGACAAAGCATTTGAAGGAGAATTAGTAAAATAATTATCTTTAAATCGCAAGGGTGATAATTGTAAATTATGATAAATCCACTTGAGGAAGCAGAAAGGATAAGAAAGATTGTTTGCAAAAATAAAGAAAGAAAGTATTACCGATTTAGAGCAGGTCTATTTTATGGAGGGATAGCTTCAGCAGATTGCGTTGGTTGTAATTTAGATTGTGCCTATTGTTGGAGCCAAAAACCAAGGAAGAATCCAGAGAAAATATGTAGATTTTATTCCTCGGAAGAAGTTGCTTCAAAGTTGATTAGGATAGCCAGAAAAAATGGCTACCAGCAGGTGAGGATAACTGGAAATGAGCCAACCTTATGCAAGTATCATTTGCTTGAGGTAATATCCCTGATTCCGAAAGATTTGTTGTTTATTCTGGAAACAAATGGAATATTAATTGATGAAAAATTTGCCAAATACTTATCGAAATTTAAAAATTTGCAGGTAAGGGTAAGCTTAAAAGGAAGTAATGAAAAGATGTTTTCTTTGATCACTAATGCCGAACCAGAATTTTTCGAATACCAATTGAAAACTCTGAAAAATTTGGTTGATAATAATATCTCTTGTAGTGCTGCAATAATGGTTGATTTATATAGTAAAGAAGAAATTCTGGAAATCAGAGAAAAGCTTTACTTGATTCATCCATCTCTAGCCAGAGATTTAGAATTTGAATCATTGATTATGTATCCTTTCGTCCTAGAAAATTTAGAAAAGAGGGGGATAAAGATTAAAAATCTCGTTCTTTAAAATTATAAAATAGGAAAAAGAAGAAAAATTATGTAAATTTAACCAATCTTATTAAAAAAGCTAAAAACAAAAAGGATTTAGAGAAAAAACTTCTGGAATTTAAAGGGGTAGGGCCAGTGACAGCCAGAATATTTTTGAGAGATTTAAAATTAATAAAATGAAAATTACTACTTTAACTAACCCTAGACAAACTATTTTACTTACCTGCCGGGCTGAAGGGAAAGACAATGTGATGACCCTTGATTGGCATACTCCTTTGTCTTTTGAGCCAGTGATGTATGCGGTTTCGATTGGTAAAACTCGTTATTCTTTAAGTTTGATCAGAAAATCAAAAGTTTTTGTAGTTAATTTTATGTCAAAAGATTTTGAAAAGGAACTTCTTTTTTGTGGCCGGCATTCAGGAAAAACTCTAGATAAATTTAAAGAAACTGGCCTCGAAAAAGAAGAGGCAGAAACAATTAATTGTCCAAGGATAAAACAAGCTTTAGGATACTTAGAGTGCAAAGTTGAGAAAGAAACTGAAGTAGGGGATCATTTTCTTTTTATTGCCAGGGTGACCAAGTCAGAATTAAAACAAAAAGGCAAACGCCTTTTTCATCTTTTTGCTGATAAATTTACAACTACAATGGATTAGAGAAAAAGAGAGCAAGAAGGTTTAATGGTATTTATAAAAATTTAGCTTAAAGTTGAAAGAAACATGAAAAATAGACCTGAAAAGAAAAAATTATTAATTAGTTATTGTGGAATAGTTTGTTCTCTTTGTCCTTTATATAGAGGGAAATATAAGAAAAAGAAATGTTCTGGATGTTGGACAATTAACGAATGTAAAATTGTAGAATGTGCGAAAGAGAGAAAAATAAAATATTGTTTTTACTGCGATGAATTCCCGTGTAAATTTTATAAAAAAGGTTTTTCGTGGGACATCGAGGGTAAGCCAGTGATTTGGAAACCGTATAGTAGAGAATATATAAAACTATTCGAAATTGCGAAAAAGAAAAAATAATTAAATTTTAGCTCGAAATTGAGAAAAAATAAGCAATTTGATAAGTTCAAAGTTAAAAATGATGAATAATATCGTTTTAAAGATATTATTTTCTGATTTAACCCATCCTTTAATCTCTTATAATTTCTAATTACCTAATTCACATATGCACATAAATATTATACAATTGACTATATGTGTAAATGTATATATAATTAGTGTATGCTCTTTAAGCTGGATAGTTTCACACTAATTGGCATTGATGCCATAAAGGTGTCTGTAGAAGTTCATATATCAAGAGGGCTCCCTGAGTTTATCATTGTCGGACTGCCGGGGAAAGCTGTAAATGAATCAAGGCAGAGAGTGAGATCTGCGATAATCAATAGTGGATTTGATTTCCCCGTTAAAAAAATAATTGTAAATCTATCACCGGCAGACATAAAAAAAGACGGCTCTTATTATGACTTACCAATAGCCCTTTCAATCCTTGCAGCAAGTGGTCAGATTGGATGCGGTATGTTTAACGAATCTTGCTTTATAGGAGAACTGTCACTGGATGGCAGTATAAATCCGGTAAAAGGATTAATTTCCATGGCTGAAAAAGCACGGGATATGGAAAAAAAGTTTTTTTTTGTGCCATACGAGATTGCCAATCAGGCTTCTTTTATTTCCAGTGTAAGTATTGTCGCGTGTAAAAGTCTGGTTGAGACTGTAAAGGTTCTCACTGGCGGAGAAAAAATAGAGAAATTTATATGTAAAGATAAAGAAAAGAATATTTCAAATAGAAACAATCATTATAATTTTGATTTAAAAGATGTGAAAGGGCAGCTTAAGGCAAAGAGGGCATTAGAAATAGCGGTAAGCGGCAGGCATAACATTATGTTAATAGGACCTCCCGGAAGTGGTAAAACTATGCTGGCCCAGAGAGCTGTTTCTATAATGCCGGATTTAAATCTGGAAGAGTGTATAGAGGTTACTAAAATTTATAGTTTATATGAAAAGTATGTTAACCACCTGATACAGGAAAGACCATTTCGAAATCCTCACCATACTATAAGCAGAGTAGGTCTTATTGGGGGAGGTATTAATCCGAGACCTGGAGAAATCAGTCTGGCTCATAAGGGACTGCTGTTTTTGGATGAGTTTTCGCAGTTTCCTAAAAATTTTATAGAGGATTTAAGGCAGCCTCTGGAAAATAAGACAGTAATTATCACCAGAAATAATCTGTCTTACAGTTTTCCCTGTAATTTTATGTTAATAGTAGCTACGAACCCATGTTATTGCGGATATTTTGGAGATGAGAGCAGGAGATGCATCTGCAGCTTAAGGGAAGTAAGGAAGTTCTGGAAAAAAATATCAGGCCCTATTATAGACAGGATTGATATGAGAGTTACTGTTGCAAGACTGAAGGAAAGTAGTTTTATAAAAACTGAATGTGGTGAAAGTTCAAATCAGATAAAAAACCGTATTAAGAAATGTATAAGTATGCAAAACGAAAGATTTAAAGGTAAAAATGTCAGTTACAATTCTGAAATTGGAATAAATATTATTAATGAATGGTTAAAAAATAATAAAAATATAAGGGATTTAATATATACGATTTCAAGAAAATATAATTTAACGGCCAGGGGCATGGTTAGTATCTTAAAGGTATCCAGAACTATAGCTGATCTGGAAGAAAGTGAAAATATTAAAGACTGTCATATTATTGAAGCCGTTCATTACCGGGTTGGTTCTAATAATCTGGACAGCAGCATCTGTATATGAGTATGTCAACTACCCCGCCCTAACGGACGGGGCTTGTGAAGACAAGCTTGGTTGACTAGGAGGCATAAGAACTATGCAGAAGTTAAAAGAAAGAAATACATACACACCTACAGTTATTCCGCAAGACTGTAGCAACTGTGGTCTGCCATTAAACAGCCCTGAGGGTAGGGGCAGTGTGGCATGCTTAAAAACTTCTTTTAACAGCTCCGATGCGGCTCCAACCGGTTTTAGGAGTTCCGGGACAGAACTTGAGAGTATCTGTTATAAAAACTCTACTGTTGTATATGTTCTTAACCAAAGAGGAGACCCCTTGATGCCTTGTAGCCCCAGGAAAGCTAAGATGCTGCTTAAAGAAAGTAAAGCTAAAGTGGTAGGAAGAAGCCCATTTACTATTCAGTTAACTACTTCTACCGGAGAAGCTAAGCAGGATATTGCCTTGGGCGTAGATTGTGGTTACAGTCATGTTGGCCTGTCTGCTGTTAGTAGAAAACAAGAATTGTTTTCTGCAGAAGTTAACTTGAGAGATGATATCGTTAAACTTAATTCTGAGAGAAGGCAGTACCGCAGAAGCCGAAGGTCCCGTAAAACCTGGTATCGTAAAGTAAGGTTTCTTAACCGAAAGAAAGATTCTGGATGGCTTGCTCCCTCTATTCAGCACAAACTCGATAGCTACTTTAAGCTTATTGGAAGGGTTAAAGAAATTCTTCCTATCTCAAGGATTAATGTAGAGGTAGCTTCTTTTGATATTCAGAAGATTAAGGATCCTGAGATTGAAGGAGAAGGTTATCAAAATGGGGTACAGAAAAATTTCTGGAATACAAGAGAGTATGTTATTTTTAGAGATAATCATACCTGCCAGAACTGTAAAGGTAAATCGAAAGACCCGGTACTTGAAGTACATCATTTAGAATCAAGACAGACCGGTGGAGATAGACCTGATAATCTTATTACTCTTTGCAATACCTGTCATAGTAAAGTATCTAAAGGTAGGCTTGAGCTTACAGTTAAATCAGCTAATGGTTTCAAAGCTGAAACTTTTATGAATACAGTAAGATGGAAGTTAGTTAATAAGCTTATAGAGTTAGGTAACAGTGTTTCTCATACCTATGGCTATATTACTAAAAGTAAAAGAATAGAGCTGGGACTGGCTAAATCACATTCTAACGATGCTTTTATTATTGCAGGAGGAAATAGGCAGCAAAGGACTTCCGGTTATCTTATACAACAGGTCAGGAAGTGTAATAGAAAGCTATTTAAAGGGAATAGAAGCCATATTAGAAACACTGCTAATAGATTTACCTTTGGCTTTCAGAGATACGATAAGGTGCTATGGAAAGGTATTGAGTGTTTTGTATTTGGTAGAAGAAAAACTGGATATTTTGATATTAGAATGTTGACTGGAGAAAAATTATCTTCTTCGGTAAAACACAGTCAACTAAAACTTTTAGAAAGTGCTAAAACTTTACTTGTAGAAAGAAGGATAGCTCTACTCCCCTCTCTTACGGAAGGGGTTTCCGAGCCATGTTTTTGAGATGAAAAACACTAATGGTAAAAAAATATTATATATACTGGTTGAGAAGAAAGTTAAACCAGCAAGATTTATAGAAATATATAGGAGAAATTATGGTGATATAAATAAAACCCTGGATTATTTTTATAAATATAAAAGTTTGAAGCTGGAATATGGAACGAATGGAGAAGATTATATTGATTTTAATCACAGTAATAACTGTTACCAGGAAGTGGTTGATTTCATTTTAAAAAATGAAGTAGGCTTGCTTGATATTGGCGAGAATAGTTATCCTGACATATTAAGGCAGATATATTTACCCCCTCCGTTATTATTTTTCAGAGGAAATAAAATAAAGAAAGCACAATTTAGTATTGCCATTGTCGGCAGCAGGAAATGTACTGCTTATGGGCGGGAAGTAGCCGGATATATAAGTAGAAATCTATCAAAAATTGGAATAACAGTTGTAAGCGGTCTTGCAGTTGGAATTGACAGCTATGCCCATAAGGCAGCATTAGAAGAAAAAGGTGGGAGCATCGGGGTACTGGGTTGTGGTATTGATATCATTTATCCTCCTGAGAATAAATATTTATATGAGGAAATACTTTCGAATGGCAGTATAATAACTGAATTTCTTCCAAAAACTCCGCCACTCAAAAACAATTTTCCGGTTAGAAATAGAATAATCAGCGGTCTTTGCAGAGGTGTTGTAGTTATCGAAGCTGGAGAGAAAAGTGGAGCAATAATAACCTGCGAAATGGCACTACAGCAAAACAGAGAGGTATTCGCAATTCCGGGAAATATTTTTAATCCAATGAGCAGGGGATGTCACAGGCTAATAAAAAGCGGCGCAAAGTTAGTTGAAAGCATTGATGACATATTGGAGGAATTTTCCCAGTATTCTGAGGGAATCTTAAAATTGTGTGGAAACAGTAGTTATAATAACAACCAGCAAGCAAATGATAAGCAGGGTGCAAATCTTGATAATAATGAGCTTAAGGTCTATGATTTTATTGGATACAACCCGAAAAGTGTGGAGGAAATAGTAAAATATTCAAAAATAGAGGTTAAAGAAGTTTTGAGGATTTTGACATCTCTTGAGATTAAGCAGCTAATTAAAGAAGATAGTTTTAATAAATATAGTAGATTATTTTAAATTTTATATTAAAATAATAATATATTTTTTAATTAGGAACTGGCAGGGAGCATAAAAGAATGGCATTATTCAGGAGAAAGAAGAAAGTAGGAAGACCCAAGAATCCCCTGGGGTATACATTGTACCAGTATGATAATATTATCAGAAAGGATTTAAAGAAGATTATAGCCGGAATGCTGGCAAAAAAGAAACTTGATACCGGGAAGACCAGTATTATTTTAGAAGATACTTTTAGTAAATTTGATACAATACTTGATGATTTAGCTAAAGAGAATTTAAAGATTGATTATAGATCAGACAAAATAAGATATATGATCGTTGATATGATAAATAAACTTAAATCTTTTTTTAATAAAGCAAAAACGCATGATTTTAATCCATTAGAGATAGAAAAAGAAAAAGACGAAAAATCTCCTGGATTGGGAGAAATAATGGAAATGAGGGAGGTTATAAAAGTAAAGATGAAGGATATTGAGAGTGATTATTTTTGACATCCTCCCCTTAAATGGCGGGGTTTTACGGTGCGGAGGGTAAATATGGATTTATTTAATTGTCTGGAACTATATATAAAGTACTTAAAATATGAAAAAAATTTATCTCTAAATTCTATAAATTCCTATCAAAAAGATATCTTACAATTTTTGCATTTTTTAAAAGGTAAGGATATTAATGAAACTGCCAGGATAAATTTAGATATTTTCAGAGGTTTTCTTAAATCTTTAGATAGTAATAATTATTCAAACAGAACTATTATCAGAAAGTACTCTTCCTTCATCAACTTCTTTAGATTTCTTGAAAGAAATGGTTATATTGATTTTCAGTTAACCCAGGCAATAAATGTTCCCCGCAAGCGTCACCGGTTTTACTCTTTTATGTCTATAAGTGAAATGGAAAGGCTTTTTAATAACCTCAAGCCTGAAAATGATTTAGAAATCAGGGATAGAACTATACTTGAATTACTTTATTCTACTGGTGCCAGAATAAGCGAGGTGGAAGGTTTAAAAACTGGTGATATTGATCTTGAAAATAGCGAAATAATAGTTACCGGTAAGGGTAGAAAACAGAGACAGGTTTATTTAAATCAGACTGCAATATTCTGGATAAAAAAATATCTGCAAGTAAGAAGTAAATTAACTTATTCGCGTAAAGATAGATATATAAGGGATAACCATTTATTTTTAAATAAATTTGGGAAAAGATTATCCTCACGCAGCATAAGAACTATAGTTAAAAAATATGTAAAAAAAGCAGTTATTGGTAAAAATATCACACCTCATAGTATCAGACATAGTTTTGCTACTCATCTGCTTCAGGAAGGAGCGGGAATAAGGGAAATTCAAGAACTTCTGGGGCATGAAAACATATCTACCACACAGATATACTCGCATTTAAATATTAAAAAATTAAAGAAAGACTACAGGAAATTTCATCCCAGAGCAGAAGCAAAATAGAGTGAACTACTCTATCCCTAAAGTGATAGAGCTTCCTGCTTCATAGTCGGGAGTAACCTCTCAACTCCACAGGCGTTGATTCCCGTAGTTCCTACGGTACTTAAAGCTAACTTAAGTATGTTTCTGGCTGCATTAACATCTCTATCTATTGTTAGAATACATTGGGGACATTTATGTATCCTGGTAGCTAATGTTTTTGAAACAATAGCCCCACAGCCACTGCATACTTGAGTGGTATTCTTGGAATTAACTTCTATTGCCCAGACACCAGCTTCTTCCGCTTTATATCTGAGCTGTTGGAGAAATCTTGACCAAGAAGCATCTGATATCGACTTTGATAAGTGACGGTTCTTTATCATTGCTTTAATATTTAGTTTCTCGAAAGCAATCAGTTGAAAGTTCTTTACTAACCTACTGCTTAATTTGTGCAAGAAATCTATTCTCTGATTGCATATTTTCTCATGTAATTTAGCTATTCTTATCCTTGACTTCTTTCTATTTTTACTTTTGAGACCCTTTTTAGAGTGACATTTGGAGAGTTTAGCTAGTTTTTCTTCTGATTTTCTTAAATATCTGGGATTGTCTATCTTTTCACCTTTACTGGTAGTTAAAAAACTTGCAAGTCCCACATCTAAACCAACTATATTTTCAATTTCCATTTTCCCTGGTAACTCTTTTCCAGTCTCTACTGAAAAGCAGGCATACCACTTGTTAGTAGTTGTTCTTCTAAGTGTCAAGGTTTTAATATTTCCTTCAATTTCTCGATGGAGCTTGATTTTAAGAGAACCAATCTTGGAGAGAATGAGTTTATTATCTTTTAGATTAAACCCTGACTGAGGATAGATAATACTGTCATATCTTAAGTATCCTTTAAATCTTGGATAACCCGGCTTCTTATTCTTTCCTTTTTTATTTTCTTTGACTCTTCTAAAAAAATTCTGAAATGCTTTATCTAATCTTCTGGCTGTATCTTGAAGTGTTTGAGAATAGACTTTCTTCAGTTCTGGTTTTTCTTTCTTAAGTTTAGGTATCTCTTTAATTTGATCATAACAAGTAACCTTTGTTTTATTCTTTTCATATAAGGTTTTTCTTTCTTCTAAGAAA
Organism: Actinomycetota bacterium; assembly: GCA_016783995.1. The sequence continues at coordinate 1,229 of JADHVN010000042.1, read as the reverse complement.
TGATTATACAACCAGCGACAAAGAGAAAGATGTTCTTCAAGAATCTCTTGCTGGGCCTTTGTTGGATATATTCTATATTTGTAGGTTCTCTTTATCATATTTCTTTTTGTTCCTTTATATATTTGCACAATTATTATTTATTTGCAAATTAAATTCCAGGCTCTCATCTTATCTCTTAAAAGAGAATAAGTTTTCCTGCCTGTTTGTATAAAAAATAGTTTTTTTACTTTGATAATATGATGAAGTCCTTTAAAGGGTTTTTATAAATTGCTTTTTAGTGTTAAAATTTTCCGCATAGGGTAAAAATATAAAGTAATTGAAAGAATTAAAAAATAAGTATGTCGCTACATAAATAGAATTATGAATATAAAAGAAATGAAAATCAAATTAACAATTTTTGCAGTAATACTGGTTTTATTTGCACTGACCGGTTGTTGTTTTTCAGGTGGATCATCTACAACAAATGATTTGCCTGATTCAGTTGAATACAAAATGGCTACTATAGATAATGGATTTATAGATAAAGAAGACCTGATAATTAATAATTACAAAATACTCCTTGATAGTTTAGAAAAAAAGACAATTAATAGCAGAATTGATATTTCAGACATAACGGTTACCGCACAAAGATTGTTAAAAGAGAAGGGGATAAATAGAACCTTACTTCAAATATTAAATGATTTTGATACCTCTATCCCAGATGGGTCAAGCGGATTTAAGTTGGAAGAAATAGCAGCTGCTTATATGGTATTAATGACTAAATAATAGAATGAAAAATAACAAAAAATCTCCCTTAAAAAAACGCCCTTTACATGTGGCAGGTCAATCATTAGATGAACAAATCCAAAATTATATAGTAGATTGTTTAACGATATTCTTCATGCCTGCATTATTAATTGTAGTGACAATTATAGCATGGCTAACCCGGGCTTTTCCGTCTCAATATTTCCCGATCGTAATATCAATAATAACTTTAGTAGTTATTATTTATTGTATATATCGAATAATTAATCTTGTAAAAAAAATAAATTTTTACAAATTGGGAAGAGATGGTGAAAGAATAGTTGCGGAGATATTCGATGATTTACGCGGACAGGGTTTTGTTATATTTCATGATATAGTAGCTGGAAACTTTAATATAGATCACGTCATTCTTACTCCCCATGGCATATTTACTGTTGAGACAAAAACATACAGTAAACCTCCAAAAGGTGAGATTATCTGTAAAG
>JADHVN010000001.1 GCA_016783995.1 Actinomycetota bacterium | reverse complement strand
GAAGTGCATATTTCTAATATTTTTAACAGAGAATATTGGAGGGCTGAATCAGTAATATCGCCTGCAGCATCCGGGATTATAATAGGATTTGGACAGGATGTATATAAGATGGCTTTGCATTATATAATTGGTATATAAAAAAGATATTATGGATAAATATGTTTAATAAAATTTTTTATCGCTGATTGATAGTAAAAATATGAATATTGTATCTGAAAGAAAATATTATGATTCAAGAATAAAAAAAATATTTACCCTCAAGAATAATCATAAAACCTCAAATCTTATTATCTTAAAAGATGAAAACATATATTATCTGACTGGATTTTATGGTAAAGATTCAGGAAGTATATTACTAATTGTAGATAATGATATACATTTATTGGTTAATTTTATCTATCTGGAACAGGCCAGAAAATCTGTTAAAAATAAGAACTTAAATATTACCTGCTATAAAAAAAATAAATTCAGGGAACTTGTAAAAATTTTAGAAGATTACAGTTTTAGCTCTATTGGAGTAGAAGGAAAGAATATAAGTTTTACCGGTTTCAGTAAACTGGAAAAGTTATTATCCGGACAGGATAAGAAACTGGTAAATATTGAGGGAGCAGTTGAAAATTTAAGAATAGTTAAGGACGAGGTTGAGATCTCTAAAATAAAAAATGCCTGCAGGATTACAGATAAAGTCTTCGGCAGCATAATAAATTCAGGCGCTGCTGCGATAAATAAATTATCAGAAATTGAACTTGCATGCAGAATAGAAGAGCTGATGGTGAAAAGTAATTCGGAGGGAAGGTCATTTGATACCATTGTTGCTTACGATAAAAACTCTTCTATGCCGCATTATTCTCCGCAAAAGATAAAAGTAAAGAATGGTTTAATGCTTATGGATTTCGGATGTAAGTTTGAAAATTATTGTTCGGATATGACCAGGACAATTTTTGTAAAGAATCAAAAAATTTGTAATGAATTTAAAAAAATTTATGATATAGTTTTAGAGGCGCAACTGCTGGCAATTGAAAATTGCAGGGAAGGGGTGACCTGCAGCAAGCTGGACAGTATAGCAAGAAAATTCATAACTTCAAAAGGTTATGGAAATAATTTCGGGCATAGACTGGGACATGGTGTGGGTATTGAGGTTCATGAAGAACCGGCGGTAACTATGGAGAACAGAGCAGTTTTAAGGGAAAATATGGTTATAACTATTGAGCCCGGTATATATATAGAAAATTTTGGCGGCGTAAGAATAGAAGATATGATCCTGGTAAGAAAGAATAATTGTGAAGTCCTTTATAATTCTAAAAAGGATTTTCTTATATTAGACTAGTTGTGCAAATTTTATAATAAGGGGAAATTATTAATGATAAGCACCAGTAATTTTAGAAACGGATTAACCATAATTTATGATAACGAGCTGTATAAGATATTATATTTTCAGCACGTAAAGCCGGGTAAAGGCGGTGCTTTTGTCAGAACAAAATTAAAGGATTTAAATACCGGAGCTATTATTGATAAGACTTTCAGGGCTGGCGAGAAAATGGAGCAGGCAATACTGGAAACAAAAAGAATGAATTATCTATACAAAGATGAATATTATAACTTCATGGATACTAAAACATATGAACAAATCCAGTTAAATGAGGATATACTTGAGGACCGGAAAGATTATTTACTGGAAAATATGGAACTGATGGTTATATTCTACAAAGGCAGACCCGTATCAGTTGAACTTCCCATTTCTATTGAAGCCAAAGTTATTAAAACTGAACCTGGAATCAAGGGCGATACAGTAAGTTCAAGCTTTAAACCTGCAGAGATAGAAACCGGGGCGAAAGTAATGGTTCCTTTATTTATAAATATAGGAGACACTATAAAAATTGATACAAGAACCGGCGAGTATATAACCCGGGTGAGCACTTAGCTAATATAAATTGTATATAAGATTATGCCTAAAATAGCGAGAAGAAAAAGTAGAGAGAATGCAATAATATTATTGTATCAAAGAGATTTATTGGATAAAAAGATAGATGAGATTATAGAAAACAATTTACTGGCAGGTAGAAAATATGACCAGTTCACTTTAAAACTTACAAATGGCGTGGACAGATACAGAAAAAGAATCGATGAGATGATTATGGATATTGTTGAGAACTGGACTCTGGAAAGAATAGCAATCATTGATAGAAATATTTTACGGGTAGCTATTTATGAAATGTTATATGAAGATGATATACCTCTAAAGGTTTCCGTAGACGAGGCCATTGAAATTGCAAAAAGTTTAGGGCAAAAGGAAGACACCCCAAAATTTATAAATGGCGTTTTAGGTAAAATTTTAAATAATATAAGCAATTAATGTTACTTTTTATGATATAAATTTGAAAATATGTCTAATCCAAGAATATATGATTTAAAGGCAAATGAACTTTATCCTGAATTTTTAATAAAAGAGGTAAACAATAGTTTAGGATATTATGTTAAGAAGTATAAAGAAAGCCCTGATATTCTAAAAGAAGCAATTGAATATAGCATAGAAAACAGCGGAAAAAGATTTAGACCAATATTGTGTCTGCTTACTGCAAAGAGTCTGAGGAAAGATTACAGGACGGTACTTCCTACGGCATGCGCAATCGAATTTATCCACACTTACTCATTAATACATGATGATCTGCCTTCTATAGATAATGACGACCTCCGGAGAGGAAAACCTACCTGCCATAAAAAATTTGGAGAAGATATAGCAATACTAACAGGTGATGCTTTGTTTGCCGAGGCTTTTAATATAATAATAAAATATCAGATAGCAGACGACAGGACAAGAATTAAAATTTTAGAAGAGATTGCCAGTGCTTCGGGTGCTTCAGGTATGGCTGCAGGCCAGATAGTGGATGTTTATTTTACCGGTAAGAAGATAAGCAAAAAAAAATTAGAATATATGCATCGGAATAAAACAGGGAAAATAATAACCGCTTCCGTTAGATGTGCGGCTATTTTATGCGGGGTCAGCAATGATTATCTTAAAAAATTTACAGAATATTCTGAAAATTTAGGTCTCGCTTTTCAAATAACCGATGATATTTTAGATGCAACATCAGATAACCGTATAAATACTTTTCCGAATATATGGGGGATTTCAAAATCAAAAGAAATTGTCAGAGACAAGATTAATAAAGCTATTGCCATAATTAAAAGCATGGATATAGACTATGAGTGGCTGGTTAACATAGCAAATTTTTTATTGGCAAGAAAGGTGTAATCTGGATTTTTTTAATAAAATCATTTAAAGAAGCTAAATCTATTTTAAATTATGATAAAATAATCAAAGATGTAGTTGATAGGGCACATTTTTATTTTAATCAGGCTGGGTAATAATAATGAAAAACATTGGTATAGTTTCAAATAACGAAAAACAGGAAGCAATAGAAATTGCTAAAGAAATATATGATTATTTAGTTAAAAAAGGCAATAATGTGCTTCTGGTAGAAACAGATAAAATGCCTAAAGACTACTGCCTTCCTTCGGTTTCTGAAGAAGAATTTAGTGCAAAGAATGATGTAATAATAGCAATAGGAGGAGATGGTACGTTCCTTAGAGCTTCAAAATATTCTTTTAAAAGAGAAATTCCCATATTGGGGATTAATGTCGGAAGTCTGGGATTTCTAACCATTGTAGATGCCTGCAATATGTATAGCGCCATAGATAAGGTATTAAGAGATACATACGAAATAGAAGAAAGAATGTTACTGGAGGGTAAGTTTTTTAAAAACGATAAAGTATTAGAAAATACCGGGCTGCCTTATCTGGCATTGAATGAATTTGCGATAACAAGATCTACGCTTGGGAAAATAATAAAATTTGAAATTATAGTAAATGAGGTATCAATAAAAAATTTTGCTGCCGATGGAATAATAATTTCTACGCCAACAGGCTCTACTGCCTATTCTCTTTCTGCCGGAGGACCGATTGTGGAACCAAAAAGTGAAATTATAATTATAACCCCTGTATGTCCGCATACATTACTAAGCAGAAGCATAATTCTAAGTCCGGATAATAAGATAGGAATAGTAGTTAATTCCAGGAATAAAAAAGATAGCGTGAGTGTTGATGGAAAAACAATGCCGGTCAGTATTCAACCGGATTATATATTTAAAGTAAAAAAATCAAAATTGAAATTAAAGCTCATAACTTTTAGTAAAGATATTTTTTTTAAAGTATTTAAAGAAAAATTTATTGAAAGAATTTAAATAAATATAAATTGACATTTTTACTTTTAAGATATGCTGAAGGAATTACAGGTAAAAAATTTTGCCATAATAGATGACGCCAGAATAAAATTCCAGAAAGGTCTTAACATTCTGACCGGAGAAACAGGCGCCGGTAAAACTCTTATCATAGAAGCAATAAATTTGCTGATTGGTGAGAGGGCGGGCAGTGATTTAATAAAAGATGGCGAGGATAAGTTACTTGTTCAAGGATACTTTGATTTTAAAAATAACCCTATGGCAATAAATTATTTGCTATCCGAAAATTTAATTGAAGAAGAAGATGAAAGTGATGATATAGTAATAACGAGAGAGGTAACGAGGATTGGTAAAAACAGGGCATTTATTAATGGGATTTTTACTCAGGTCAGCAATTTAAAAAAATTAGGTGAATTTTTTATAGATATTCACGGACAACATGATCACCAGTATTTACTTGATTATAAAACTCATATAGAGATAATAGATAGGTTTGGTAAAGACAGGATTCTGGATGCAAAGAAAGATTATTCAGAAAGCCTGGAAAAATATTTTAAAAAAAGAGAAGAATTTTTAAAATTAAAAGAATTGAAGAACGTAAGAGAAGAAAAGTTAAAAGATTTAAATTACAGATATGAAGAGATTAAGAAATTAAATATTAGAGAAAATGAAGAAGAAATTTTAGAAAATGAGATGCGAATTCTTAAAAACTATGAAAAGATTTACAGATTGGCATCAGAAGGTAAAAAGATAATAGATAGTGAGGATACCGGTATTCCTTCATTAAGTAATAATATAGCCGTTTTAGATAAAAATATCGCCGAACTTGCTGAAATTGATCATGAGTTCAAAAAGTTTTGTGACAGGTTATCTACTCTTGGTGATTTTATAGAGGAAATAAGCCATTCTCTCAACAGCTATCTTGCTAATTTTGATTTCAGTACGGAAAGATTGGACAGTATTCAGGAAAGGTTGTATAAGTTATCAGAAATAAAAAAGAAATATAATCTTGATTTGAATTCAACAACCGAGTATGTAGAAAAATTAAAAGAAGAAATCGAAAGTTTTGAAGATCTGGATAGTGAGATTGATAAAAAACAGATGGAATATAATGAAACTCGCGAAATTCTAATAAAAAAAGCTTTTTTATTAAGTGAGCTGAGGAAAGAGGTGGTAGTTGATCTGGAAAAAAGTGTAACTGACGAAATGACCGATCTTGGTTTTAAATCTGTCTCTTTTCAACCACAGCATAGATTGCTGGAAGGTAATGGTGATGGCATAGAAATTGAAAGCAAAAAGATAAAATTTGCTAAAAATGGGATAGATGATATAGAATTTTTAATATCCCTTAACATAGGTGAAGCTGTAAGGCCCCTCAGGAAGATTGCATCAGGTGGTGAAATATCAAGGATTATGCTTGCTCTTAAATCAGTGATAAGTTTTGTTGACAATATCACTATTATGATATTTGATGAAATAGATGTGGGTATAGGAGGGGCGGCTTCACTGGTAGTAGGTGAAAAATTATACAAAATTTCAAGAAATTGCCAGATAATAGCTATTACTCATCTGGCGCAAATTGCTTGTTTCTCCGATGCTCATTATTTTATTGATAAATTTATAGAAGGCAAAAGAACCAAAATAAAAATAAAGAAATTAGATTCATTAAATAAGATAAAAGAAATTTCCCGGATGATAAGCGGGATGAAAGAAAGTGATATTTCTGTTAAGCACGCTGAAGAACTTTTGGAAAAATGTAATACCATTAAAAGTGATTTAATAGAAGGAAAGACTAAAGTTGAAAACTAAGTTTATTTTTATAACAGGAGGAGTTCTATCTTCGCTGGGGAAAGGTATATGTACCGCATCTTTAGGAAGGCTGTTAAAATCAAGAGGTTATAGTATCACAATCCAGAAGTTTGATCCTTATATAAACATTGATCCCGGGACCATGAATCCCATTCAACATGGTGAAGTTTTTGTAACAGATGACGGTGGCGAAACTGATCTTGATTTAGGGCATTATGAAAGATTCATTGATGAAGATTTATCTAAATATAATAATTTTACTTCCGGAAAAATTTATAAAAATGTTATTGATAATGAGAGAAAAGGAAAATTTCTGGGCGCTACAGTACAGGTGATTCCACATGTAACTGATGAAATAAAAGCGAGCATTAAAAAAACACTACTAAGAAGAAAAACTGATATGGTTATTACTGAAATAGGGGGCACTGTCGGAGATATAGAGAGCCTTCCTTTCCTGGAAGCAATAAGACAATTTAAAAAAGATGTCGGAAAAGAAAATGTTCTTTATATTCATGTTACTTACGTCCCATACTTAAAAACTACAGAAGAATTGAAATCAAAACCAACACAGCATAGTGTAAAAGAACTTAGAAGCATAGGTATTCAGCCGGATATAATTATATGCAGGAGTGAAATTAAATTGACCGATAGTATAAAAAGTAAGATAAGCCTGTTCTGTGATATTGAAAAAGAAGATACCATAGAGGCAATTGATGCCAAACATCTTTATGAAGTCCCCCTGATGCTCCAGAAAGAAAAATTGGATTCAAGAGTTTTATCAAAATTAAAATTAAAGGTAAAGAAATCTGATCTAAAAAGCTGGAAAAAGATAGTAAATGCAATTCACCACCTGGATGGTAAAGTGGAGATAGGAATAGTAGGAAAGTATACCGATTTAAAAGATGCTTATATAAGTATTGTAGAATCCTTAAACCATGGCGGTTATTATTTCAAAAAAAATGTAAATTTAACCTGGATAAATTCTGAATTAATGGAAGAAAGTTGTCCGGAGAATAATATATTATTTAATGTAGATGGCATACTGGTGCCATACGGTTTTGGAGCTAGAGGGATAAATGGAAAAATTAATGCTATAAAATGTGCCAGGGAGAAAAAAATACCGTTTTTAGGAATATGTCTGGGAATGCAGTGCGCAGTAATTGAATTCGGAAGAAATGTACTGGGCTTTAAGGATTCTAATAGCACTGAATTTGACCCGGATACCGGAAATCCAGTAATTGATTTAATGCATGAGCAAAAAAACGTAGAGGATATGGGAGGGACTATGAGATTGGGAAGCTATAAGTGCAGGTTGAAGGTTGGTTCAAAAGCTTACGAAGCTTATCAGAGGAAAATAGTTTACGAAAGACACAGGCACAGGTATGAATTAAACAATGATTACTGGGACAGATTTGAAAAGGCCGGTCTTATAATAACTGGAATCAATCCGGATAAAAACCTGGCAGAAATTGTTGAAATAAAAGATCATCCGTGGTTTGTTGCGGTTCAATTCCATCCTGAATTTAAATCCAGACCGGATAGGCCTCATCCATTATTCAGAGATTTTATTGGTGCTTCTATAAAACACTCATCTTCAGCTAAACAGAAGTAAATCAATTATAGAAAACAATGCTATAATGAATTTTTATTAATTTTATATAATTTACATATTAGATATAGAGAAATAATAAAACTAAAATAAAACTAAACAGTATATTTTAAAATCAATAGAAAAGAGTCGCAAAATTAAAATATGGATTTTAAAAAAGGTAAGATTAAAAAAACCTTAATTTCAATAAATTCTATTTTACTTATTATTATAATTTTATTCACTCCACTTGCTTATTATATTTTTAATCGAGGTTACTATGCAACTTTATATGAAGATAATGGAGTGTACTCAATTTTAAATAAAAGTGATGTACTGGATATTACAAAAGAGATCTTTAAATTTTTTAAATATGAATCAGATTTATATCCTCTGGATCATACCATCCAGGTAAGATACTCAGAAGAAAGTATGAGTACAGTTGCTGCTTTCGGACCTGATGAGATAAGCCATCTTTATGATGTGAGAAAACTACTTGTAAGAATATTTATTTTATATTGCGGGAGCATTATTTTATTTGTTATTATGACTTTTTTATTGATAGAGAAGAATATCAAGAATTTTATTAGAAATCTGGGTATAATATTTTTAATCTCTTCAACATTTATGTTACTTTTTATTATAATTTTATACTTTCTTGGAGAGAATTTCCCTGTTCTATTTGATAATTTTCATATGTTATTTTTCCCTCAGGGAAACTATGCTTTTCCCGGGGGTTCCCTCATAATTACTCTTTTCCCATCCGGATTCTTTTATAATTTCTTTATAAGGCTTATTTTAAGTTCTACTATAATATCAGTTGTGTTATTGGTTATAGGTATAATTTTTACTAATATTTTTAAGTTTGTAAAAAAATATAGACAGTAAATGAGATATTAAAAGATATTGCATTGCAGGAAAGATTTGAACAAGTGGAAATGAAAAGATAATGATTAATAAAAAAAGACTTTTAGATACATTAATTGAACTGCTGAAAATAAAGAGCCCTTCGAAAAACGAAAAAGAGATAGCCAATTATGTAAGTAAAAGATTGAAAAGCCTGGGTCTTGAGGTTAATGTTGACAGGTGTGGTCATGAATTTGGCAGTAATGCAGGGAATGTCATAGCTTTATATAAAACAAAAAATCCATCGGGAAGCAGTCCCATTTTCCTGGCAGCGCATCTTGATACGGTAAGTGTAGATGGAGATATTCTACCGGTAATAAAAAGTGGAAAAATATTCAATAAAAATAAAGAATGTATATTGGGCGGTGATGATAAGGTTGCTGTTGCTGCAATTATAGAAGTTTTGAATGTTATAAAAGAAAGGAATATTCCTACGGGAGATATTTATATTATATTTACAATTTCAGAAGAAATTGGAATATTAGGGGCAAAGTGTATTGATCTGGATTTAATAAAAGCAAAATATGGTTTTGCATTTGACAGTGATGGTGATATAGGGACTATAGTAAATAGAGCGCCATATCAGAATTCAGTTTATGCACATTTTAAAGGAAAAGCAGCTCATTCCGGGATAGAGCCTGAAAAGGGGATTAATTCTATAAAGGCGGCTTCTATTGCAATTTCTAATATGAAGATTGGTAGAATTGATAAGGAAAGTACATGTAATGTTGGAAAAATAGAAGGAGGTATAGCTAAAAACATAGTTGCAGAGAACACAAAATTAGAAATGGAGGCAAGGAGTTTAAAATTATCAGGGCTTGATAAAATTACCATAAAGATGATAAATGATCTTAAAAAAGGTGCAAAAATGACTGGAGCCAGTTTAAGTTATGAAATTATAAGGGAATATGATGGATTTAAGGTTACAGAAGATGCAATGCCTGTACAGATTGCTAAAAAGGCTATCAGAAAACTGAAACTAAGACCAAAAATAATATCTTCAGGAGGCGGAAGCGATGTTAACATATTTAATTCAAAAGGAAAGATTGCAGTTAACCTGAGTGCCGGAATGGAGAATGTCCATACAAATAAAGAATTTGTAAAAGTTGAACAATTAGAGAAACTGGCTGATCTGGTCCTGGAAATATGTAAATTTGTAATTAAGTAGAATAATATAAAGGAAAAATTTTAAAATGAATAAAAAACTTTTTGAAAGAAAGATAAGCTCAGAAAAAATTTTTAAGGGTGAAATAGTTGATCTATATGTTGATAAGGTAAAACTTCCAAATAATAAAATTGTTACGAGAGAAAAGGTTACCCATCCAGGAGCGGTATGTATTGTGCCCATCAGTAAAGAAGGAAAGATAATGCTGGTAAAACAGTTTAGATATCCTCTTGGCAGTACTGTATTGGAAATACCGGCAGGAAAGTTAGCTAAAAATGAAGACCCACGGGATTGTGCCATAAGAGAATTAAAGGAGGAAATCGGGGCAGAAGGAGGAAGAATAATACATTTAATTGACTTCTATACGTCACCTGGTTTTTGTGATGAAATATTATATTTATATCTGGCTTTAAATTTTGAAAAAAAAGAAAATAACCTGGATGACAATGAGTTCTTAGAAGTATTTGAATTAAAATTGATAGATGCCCCCTCACTTATAGAAAACGGAAAGATAAAAGATGCAAAAACTATTATAGGAATACTTTTAGCCAGAGATTATTTAAGCAGAAGAGTAAAAATTGGTGAAAAAAGTAAAAAATAAAAATATTGATTACAATATCGGTAAGTATATAGAATATTTAAGGTTTGAAAAATTATTACTTCCAAATACAATTAATTCTTACCTGATGGATCTGGGAAAATTCAAAGTTTTTTTAGAGAATAACAATATAGAAAATTACTGTGAACTTTCAAAAGAACATATACTAAGTTTCCTTCAAATCTTACATAAAAATCAGTGTGAATCATCCATTTCAAGAATATTATCAACCTTGAGAGGTTTTTATAAATTCCTGGTGATAGGGGAAATCTGCAAGAAAAATCCCTGGGTGGAGATAAGCAATCCCAGAAAGCCAAAAAAAATGCTGGAAGTTTTAAAGGTGGAAGAAGTGGAAAAGTTTCTTGAAAGCATACCATGTTCTACAGAACTAAAAGTGAGAGACAGGGCTATGTTTGAAATATTATATTCATGTGGGTTAAGAGTAAGTGAACTGGTAAATTTAAGATTGCAAAATATTGATTTTGATGAAGAACTGCTAAGGTTTATGGGTAAGGGGGATAAGGATAGAATAACTCCGGTAGGTGGCATGGGGATGTTATTTTTAAAAAAATACCTCAGGACAGGTAGATATAAGATTGAAAAAGAGCATAAGTCAGATTATGTTTTCTTAAATAAGAATGGTAAAAAAATGACCAGGCAGGGATTCTGGAAGATATCAAAGAAATATGCCAGAAGAATAAATATTGATAAAAATTTATATCCTCATATATTCAGACATAGTTTTGCCACACATATGCTCCAGAGAGGAGCAGACCTGAGAACGGTACAGGAATTACTCGGTCACAGCAGTATTTCTACAACTGAAATTTATACGAATCTAAATAAGGAACATATAAAGGAAGTATATTTTAGATATCATCCCAGGGTAAAGCATTAAATTAATTATAGAAAATTTATCAGAATTTATTTTATAATGTACAAGATTGCACATAGAATAATATTTGCAAATTTATTAGATTTTGATATGTTATATGGTCATAGAATAAGAGGTTAGATTACATGATTGGCTTAGGGCAGGAAATATTAGATTTTTTAAGACAATTAATTACATGGGCACCGGGTTTGATTATGGGTGTTGTCTTACACGAGTATGCCCATGGGTATATAGCCTACAAGAGCGGGGACAATACTGCTAAAAGCCTGGGAAGGCTGACCCTAAATCCGATTGCGCATATAGATTTATTCGGAAGCATATTACTGCCTCTGCTGTTGATACTTATTAATTCCGGTATAGTATTTGGTTATGCTAAACCGGTTCCTATAAACCCTGGCTATTTTAGAAATTATAGAAAGGGACTCCGTTATACTTCACTGGCCGGTCCGGTAACAAATCTTATTTTTGCTTTTGTAGTAGGACTGGTATATGGTCTTTTTTTCTATATTTTCTTTAAAATAACAAATGGAATGTTAACGTCGGACACTTTTGGATTTAAGGCTTTTGATCTTATAAAACAAATTTTCCAAGGTGCTGTATATATAAATGTCTTTTTGGCCATATTAAATTTTATACCAATACCACCCCTTGATGGTTCAAAAATACTTGCTTCTTTTCTGCCAGATGAAGCTATGTTTAAGTTTTTAAGTCTTGGAAGGTTTGGATTTATATTCATTTTCATATTTATATTCCTGGGTGGGAGATTATTCTGGACTGTAATATCTCCGGTATTTAATTTTATTTATAATATATGTATTTGGTGGCAGTACTTAATTGCTTAGCTGGAAAAGAATAGGGAGTAATAAATGAAAGAAAAAATGCTTACCGGGTTTCGGCCAACAGGTAAATTGCATCTTGGACATCTGCATGGAAATATTAATAATATGATTGAGAACCAGAAAAACTACGAAAATTTTTTTTTCCTGGTTGATTGGCATGCATTATCAACTGAATATCAAAATCCCAAGAATATAAAAACTGATTTGATGGAGTGTGTAGTGGATTTGGTAGCTCTGGGAATTGATCCTGAATTTACACACCTGTACAGGCAGTCCGACATACCGCAAATTTCAGAACTAACCCTGTATTTTTCAATGATTACCCCTGTACCCTGGCTGGAACGGTGCCCGACTTATAAAGAACAGATAAGTGAGTTAAAATCAAAAGATCTTTCAACACTTGGTTTTTTGTCATACCCGGTACTTATGGCTGCGGATATACTTATAGTTAATTCTGATATAATCCCGGTTGGAGAGGACCAATTGCCTCATCTTGAAATTACAAGAGAAATTGCAAGGAGATTTAATTATCTTTATGGGAAATATTTTACTGAGCCAAAAGAAATGCTATCAAAAGCTGCGCGGGTCCCGGGGATAGATGGCAGGAAGATGTCCAAAAGCTATAATAACGCTATTTTTTTAGCAGATAATTTTGAAACTATCCGCAGGAAGGTCAGGATGATGATAACTGACCCCGGCAGGGTGTATCTTAAAGATCCCGGTCATCCGGAGGTTTGTAATGTGTTTGATTTTTATAAGATTTATAAAGAAGAGGGAATAGAAGAGATAGAAAATAGATGCAAACAGGGTAAAATCGGATGCACGGAATGTAAGGATGAGATTTCAGCTATAATATATAAGTCTTTAGAAAAGTTTCAGGAAAAAAGGAATGAGATAAAAAAAGATTTGAATTATATTTATGACATCCTGGAAGAAAGTAAAATTAAGGTTAGAAAAATTGCTGACAGGACCATATCTGATGTAAGAAAAAAGATGGGTATAGATTAGATTGGAAAATTGCATAGAAAGCAAAGATTATTTAATAGAATATCAAAAATTTAAAGGACCAATATATCTGCTTCTGGAATTAGTTCAGAAAAAAAAAGAAGATATTTATGAAATCAGCTTAAGCACCATTATAAAAGATTTTATAAACTATATTAAAATCAAAAAAAATATATTATTTGATACCTTATCGGGATTCGTCTATACAGCTTCTATTCTGGTGGAGATAAAATCAAGGTCACTTATTCCTTCGAAAAGCAATGGTACTGATGAAGAAGAGAATGTGCCGAATATTGAATTTTTAAAGAGGAGGGAAGAAGAATATAGAACTTTTAAAAAAATATCCAATTATTTTAGTAGTCTGTATGAAAGAGAGTCTCTATATTTTATAAGGGAAGCTCCTATAGAAAAAGAATTTTTAAAATTACTCCCTGACTTTACCAGGGATATAAATATAAAGGAATTATCATCTATCGCTTCAAAGCTTATTAAGTATAAAGAAGAAAAATTAAATTTAAGTAATATTTATAATCACAGGATAAGTTTAAATATATTTGAAGAAATGAAAAGAATCAGAGAAATATTATATTCTAAAGATAGCATTAACTTTAAAGAACTTACATCTAAATATGATGAGATTATAGACAAGATAATTTGTTTTTTATCAATATTGGAACTTTATAAAAAAGATGTAATTGATATTATTCAGTTTGAAAATTTTGGAAATATTATAATAAAAAGAATTAAATGACAGACTATGGTTGGAGATAAGAATATAAGTAATAATGACAGTAAAAATAAAAGTACTAACTTATATAGCGGAGAGGCATGGCTAAAGACTTGCATGGAAGGTATACTTTTTGTGTCTGAAGGAATAGTAAAAGCTAGAGATATATCTTCTGTCCTGGAAATTACTGAAAAAAAAGTATATGAAATTATAGAGCTATTAGAAAAGGAATACATAGATGAAAATAGAGGATTTATTCTTAAAAGAGTAGCCGGGGGGTTCAGGCTTTATTCAAATCCTGCGTTAAGTGAGATACTAATAAAATTTATTAAATCAAATATACGTGCGCATCTTTCCCAGGCCGCACTTGAAACTCTGGCAATTATTTCCTACAGACAGCCTGTCACAAGGACTCAAGTTGCTGAAATAAGAGGAGTTAGGACAGATAGCGTAATAATAACACTGGTGGATAAAGGATTGATAAAAGAAGCAGGTAAGCTTAAGGAACCGGGGAATCCAATATTATATAAGGTAACTGACAGGTTTTTAGAACTTTTAGGTATTGAAAGCTTAAAAGATCTGCCGCCGCTTGAAGATATGAAAGAAAATGAAGAGGATAACCGGAATCTAGAATAGTTAAATGTCAGGGCATTAAGATTTTTATAAGTCCAGTGAGTAACTATGATCAATCGAAAATTACTACCTAAGGACCAGCCGACTTTGGTCGTGCAGAGTTTCAGAATAATAATATTAGTTATAATTTCAAGTTTATGCCTCACTTCATGCTGTTACCGGCTTTTAACTATTGATAGGAGCGGTGAAGAAGAGGAAAAAGAAGAAAAGCTAATAGGAATCGGAGAAAAAGATGAGGAAATTGTTGATGTAGAAGAATTTTCAGGAGTTCCAAATTCTTATATTGTAAGTAAGCTAAAAGTCCCCGGGCAGGCTATAGACGTTGATATAAGCGGTAATTATGCTTATCTTACCAATGATCTGGGTGTCCTCTATGTAATAGATATAAAGGATAAAGAAAATCCTTCCATAATTGGAAAATGTCCGGGGATAAATTCAGCAAACATTGTAATTGTTAAAGATGATTATGCTTATATCTCCTATACTGAGTGGATTAGCGATAATAATAAAGCTTATACTGTCTGTGGATTTTATATTGTAGATATAAAGGAGAAAGAAGATCCAGAACTCATTGGGAACTATAATACCGGAGAGAATAATATAAAATCAGTATACGGTTTATTTATTGAAGACGATTATGCTTATATTAATACTACAGTTGAAAATGAAAACGGAGAAATTAGCAGGCTTGAAATAGTGGACCTTTCAAGCAAGAGAAACCCTGAAAGTGTGAGTGCATATGAAGTGGAAGGGTTGCCTTCAGGTATATGGGTAAAGGATAGTCTTGCTTATATAAACATCAATTTTTATGATTATGAAAAAAAGGAATATACAAAAGACAGCAAACTTCTTATTCTGGATATAAAAGATAAAGAGAATCCTAAATTTTTAAATTCATGCAAAATCCCTTCCAGTTCATGGAGCATATATATGCTTGGTAATTACGCTTATATTTCAAGCTTTAAACAGGACAGGGAAACTGAAAAATATACTGAAAGCACACTTCAGATAGTAGATATAGGTGAATTATCCGATCTAAAAATTTCCGGAAGTTGTGAAATTACGGGTGGGGCATGGGAGATGAATTCTATAGGTGGCTTTATTTATATTTCCAGTTTATCTGGAGGAATATATGCTGTAGATGTTACGGATAGCGACAGGCCAGTTATTGTTGATAGTTTAAAAACCAGTGGAAATTCTTACGACATAACAATAAAAGGCAATTATGGATATATTGCAGACGGATTTGAAGGACTGGCTATAGTAGAATTATCAGGCCAGCCTATAGAGAAAGAAAAATTATATATTGATAATGACCAGGATATAAACTTACCTCCAAAAGCTTTTATTGAGGTTATCGGGGACAAATCATCAGGAGATTATTTTCAAATAAAAAATCCAGTATATTTTTCCGCCGAGAAAGCTTTTGATCCCGATGGAGATGACTTAATCTATAGTTGGATTATAGATAATAACGAATATTCAAATAAAGAATCTTTTTATTATTATTTTGTTAAGCCGGGGAAATATGAGGTAAAATTAGTAGTTTCAGATGGAGAGGAGAGCAGCGAAGCCACTAGTACTATACTGGTTGCAGAAATAGATTTACCTATTATACCTGCTGCCCGGCATGATTTTACAGTTGAAATAGGATATATTTTAATAAACAATGGTCCGGGAAGTTTGAAAGATATTGAGTGTTTTATGAGAATTCCGCAGACCTATTATCCGTTTCAGATAATAAATGATTATACACCTAATATTTCAAATACTGATGAATTATTCGATAATAACTGGAACTTGCTTGATCACTTTAAATTTAAAGATGAGCTTCCAGAAGGCGATATTTTAACTGCATCGATAGAGACAGATGTAACCCTATATGAATTCAATTATGCAGATATTGACAGTGGTAACTTGACCTATGACAAAGATGATGAAGATCTTGTAAAATATACCACCGATGATTTATTTGTAGATTCAGATAATCCCATAATCCATAATACTGCAAAATCATTAATTAAAAATGAGACCAGACCAATAGAAATAGCAAAAATTCTATACAATTATGTGGTCAGGAATCTTTATTATGATTTTCCCCGTGCAGAAGAAAAGAATTACGAATTTCTTTACGCATCTGAAATACTGGATAGGAGAAAAGGAGTATGCGCTGACTACGCTATACTTTATACTGCGCTCCTGAGATCAGCGGGAATACCCGCAAGACTTGCAACCGGAATTCCTGTATACACTATTCTTTATGAAAAAGAAAAAGAAATAGATATGGGACATGCCTGGGTTGAAGTAAAACTCCCCGGATATGGCTGGATACCGATAGATATAACTGTAGAAGATAATTTTATGTCAGAAAATTATTACCTCGATATTACCACGGAAAAAGGTCCTGGATATTTGTATAATAATACCACCATGGACCCCTGGAGTTATTATTATGACGGATTTTTCTTTTCGTGGGATGGTACTGAAATTCCGGAGACAGAGCAGGAATTTTATTTTAGAGTAATCAACCTTGACCTTAAAGATATAATACTTGATTAAAGATTAATCCATATTTTTATTGGTTTCATAAATTCTAGCTTTCAAATAAATAAGCACCGGATTATCCTTAGTATTTGTTCTTCCAAATAGGGATATTTTATAATAAAATTAATCAGGTTAGAATAGAAAATTATGGGTACCTATCTTTTTAACTTATCAATTTATAGATATTATATTAATTAAAACAATAATATGAGTTTATTATATTATGAATAGAAATAGCGGTCTAATTAATTCTAAAGCTTCATACATGAAAAAAATAGCCATGTTCTCAATTCTGGTGTCTATTTTCCTGGTTATTATTAAAGTTGCAGTTGCCTATTTTACAAATAGTATAGGTGTCTTTTCAGAAGCTTTAAACAACGGGCTCGATCTTGTAACTGTACTTGTAACCTATATGGCCATAAGGATTTCAACAAGACCTGCTGATAAGGATCATACTTATGGACACGGAAAGTATGAAAATCTCTCTGCTTTTTTAGAAATTGTTATAATATCTGCCTTGAGCTTTTTCATTATATATAAATCTATTCAAAGGATTATTTATAAAAATTTTGTATTAAATTTAAATTGGTATGTATTTTTAATTTTAATAATTTCCATATTTTTAAATATAATAAGAGTCTTTTACATTGGAAGAGCTGCAAGGAAATATAATTCTTTTGCATTCAAAGCAGATTTCTTAAACTATTCAAGCGACATCTTAAGTTCAATCATAGTGATTATAGGATTATTCATGGCAAATGCAGGTATTTATGTAGCAGACCCTATTGCTTCTATAATAATTTCTGTAATTATTTTAACCTTTAGTTTAAAGTTATCAATCAGAATAGTAGGAAATTTATTAGATTATATTCCGAAAGAAGTTACGGATAAAGTTATGGAGATTTTAAAAGAGATTCCCGAAATAAAATCTGTTAATAAATTGAAAATACATGAAGTTGGAAATATCAAGTTCATAAATCTGGAAATATGCCTAAAAAATAATTTATATTTATCACAGGTTGAAAATATCAAAGAGAAAATAAAAAATAAAATCTCAAGTGGCGTACCTTACACAGAAATAATTTTAGAAACAAAATCCCTACCGACTAGAGACAATATAGAAGCATATGTAAAAGAAATTATATTAAACCAGCCGTATGTAAAGGATATTCATAATATTTATATATATAATGTGGATAATTATATTGATATTTCTATTCATATAGAATTAAATAAATACTTAAAACTTGAAGAAACTGAGAAACTGACAAAAGTTACTGAAGATAAGATTAAAAAAAAGATAGGATATATACGCAGTGTATATATTCACATTGAAGATGCCAGAAGTGGTGAGGATTGGAACGATATAACAAAAGAATCAGAAAAACTGATTTCTAATATAAAAAAAGAAATATCCTCACATGTAAATCCTGAAACATGTCACAATTTTACTATACTTGAAAAAGAAGGGTCATATAATCTGGCGTTTCACTGCAGGCTAAAAAAGAGTTTAGATGTAAAAAAAGCGCATTTCATAGTTACTAAAATAGAAGATGATATAAAGAAAAAATTCGAAAATATAAGTGAAATTTCGATACATGTAGAACCAAGATGGCAATAATACTGAACAATAACAGATGGCAAATAATTATTTGAATTTAAAATTATTTATCTATACTATCTTATTTTGATTTTGAATAAATAAAAATATTAAATAATCCAAATTACAAAAGAAGGAAGTTATGGCCCAGAGGTATTAATATAATTTTTTTTAGAAAATAATATCGAATTATGATTGGAGTAAAAATGATAAATAAAGATAAATTAGAAAAAATATCAAAGCTTATCAGGTATTTTATATTAATTTCAACCACTAAGGCCGGTTCAGGCCATCCATCCTCTTCACTGTCAGCAGTTGAGTTGATGTCTACATTATTTTTTGGAGGCTTTTTTAAATTCAAAATTAATGATATTAAATATATAAATAATGACCGGCTGATTTTTTCTAAAGGTCATGCTTCTCCATTAATGTATTCATTATGGGCTGCGGCTGGAGCTGTAAGTGAAGAAGAACTACTGACGCTAAGAAAATTTGAAAGCAGGCTTGAGGGTCATCCTACTCCTGATTTCCCATACGCTGAAGCTGCAACAGGCTCATTGGGCCAGGGCCTCTCTATTGGTCTGGGAATGGCCTTAAATGCTAAATACATAGATAAGCTGCCTTATTACACATATGTACTTCTTGGGGATAGTGAAATGACTGAAGGTTCGCAGTGGGAAGCCATACAGATTGCAGTTCACTATAAGCTGGATAATCTAATAGGTATTATAGATGTTAACAGGCTGGGTCAGAGAGGAGAAACAATATATGGATGGGATATCAAGGCTTATGAGAAAAGA
Organism: Actinomycetota bacterium; assembly: GCA_016783995.1. Next base: position 19,348 of record JADHVN010000001.1, on the reverse strand, counting down.
ATATCTTCTTTTGGATGGGAAACCATTACAGTTGATGGTCACAATATTAAAGAGATTGCTGACGCTTATGAATATGCTTTGAGTATTAATGGTAGGCCAACAATGATAATTGCAAAAACAATAAAAGGTAAGGGGGTAAGCTTGCTGGAAGATAAAGATGGCTGGCACGGAAAAGCAATTTCTGAGGATCAGATGGATACAGCACTCAAGGAATTAGGAAATGTTGATAAAAACATAAGGGGAAAATTTTTAAATCCAGAACAGGTTAACATACCTGAAGAAGGAATAGAAGAATATGATAAGATTCCTATGGAGAGTGGTAAAATAGCGACCAGGAAAGCATATGGCAATACTCTGGTTAACATATTTTCAAAATATCCTCAAATAGTTGTCCTTGATGCTGAAGTTGGTAACTCAACATTTTCAGAGATCTTTAAAAAGCGATTTCCACAAAGATTTTTTGAAATGTATATTGCTGAACAGAACATGGTAGGTACAGCGCTTGGGCTGTCTCTCAGGGGCAAAATTCCTTTCATTTCTTCTTTTGCAGCGTTTCTAACCAGAGCCTTTGACCAGATTAGAATGAGTCAGTACTCAAAATCAAATATAAAGTTTGTGGGTTCGCATTCGGGTGTATCAATTGGGGAAGATGGAGCTTCTCAAATGGGACTTGAGGATATTGCTATGTTCAGAACTTTACTTGAGTGTGTTGTATTGTATCCATCAGACGGCATATCTACTGAAAAGCTGGTAGAGAAAGCTGCTAAACATTTTGGAAATGTGTATATCAGAACTACCAGAATGGATACACCAATTATCTATAGCAATGAGGATGATTTTATAATTGGGGGAAGTAAAGTAGTAAAGGAAAGTGATAATGATGTGTTAACTATTTGCGCAGCTGGAGTAACATTGCATGAAGCATTAAAAGCTTATGAGAAATTAAAAAAGGAAAATATACTGGTAAGAGTAATTGATGTTTATAGTATAAAGCCCATAGATAAAGATTCTATCAGAAAAGCGCAAAAAGAAACTAAAGCTATATTAACTGTTGAAGATCATTATGCCGAGGGAGGTATAGGGGAAGCAGTAAAAAGTGTTGCTTCAGAAAAAAGTCCGGTATATATCCTTGCAGTAAGAAAAATGCCCAGAAGTGGAAAACCTTATGAATTATTAAACTATGAAGAAATATCATATGAAGCTATTATAAAAAAGGTTAAAGAGATAATAAAATAAAATTAAAAGTATTAAAAATTTGCTAAAATAATTGTATGAGTTATGAATCCGAATTGCTGGATATTAATACTGAAAAATTATTAGCAGATATATTATATTTTATAAGGAATTATATCATAGGGCTAAAAAAAGAGGGGGTACTGGTCGGACTTAGTGGTGGTATTGATTCATGTGTGGTTTTAAAGCTATGTGTTGAAGCAGTCGGAAAAGATAATGTTTTAGCTGTTATTCTTCCTGAGAAAGATTCGGATTCTAAAAATATAAAAGATGCACTTAAGTTTGCTGATTCCTTAGATGTAAGAATTATCTATAAAAAAATAACTCCATTTTTATGGCTCCTGGGAGTATATAATCTTTATCCTCCTTCGTTTATTATTAAAAAGAGTTTACAGGAAAAGTTTGTAAAAAAAGAAAGAGATAAAATTTCGAAGAGAATTAAAGAAGATATTTTTATAGCAAACCTTGAAGGACATAGTGACAAAGATTTAAATAAAGGAATTGCATATTATAGAATAAAACATAGAATTAGAAGTTCCATTCTTTTTTATTATTCAGAACTTAACAATTATTTATTTGTTGGTACTGTTAACAAAACCGAAAGGATTACTGGATTCTTCGTAAAATATGGAGATAGTATTGCAGATATTATGCCTCTGAATTCTTTATATAAAACTCAGGTTATTAAACTGGCTAAGTTTTTAAAAATAGATGAAAGCATAATAGAAAAACAGCCAAGTCCAGATTTAATTCCAGGAATTAAGGACGAAGATATGATTGGATTGCCTTATATTAAACTTGATCTGATTCTTTTTGGTATCGAAAATAACTATATTGATAACGACATAATAAAAATATCGAAGGCATCTCAGACTGAAATTGATAGAGTAAAAAAGATAATTGAAAAATCAGAATATTTAAGAGCCTGGCCTATAGGTTTATAAAAATATATTCTGCTATTTTTAATAGTTAAAAGTTTTAATGCATAAAAAACCCCGAGTTATCTTTTGCCATAGCTAGCGCTTTAGGCTACTAAAAATCTCGGGGTGTACCTTAGAACTTTTCTCAGGGACTTTTCAGATTATTAACCTCTTATCTATTCTCTTTCGAAAATAAATCCCAGTTATTTCTAAAAGTTGCCTCCTGTTCTAAGATGATAAAAAGATACCAAAATTAAAAAATGTTGTCAATAGATTAGAAGTAAAATATAGAGAATATTCGGAAATTTTTAAAATTTTTTTATGTTTAATAAAAATACTAAAACTATAGTAGAATAATTAAGAATAATAAATAAATTCTTATTCACAAAATTTAATAATTTTTATATAGTATTAAGATGTTTTTATAAACTTCTGATAAAATAATTATTGGATTTGATAGTATTGTAAAATGAAAAATATTAAAAAAATAACTGTAATAGGATTGGGACTTATAGGTGGATCATTAGCTTTATCTTTAAAGAATACCGGTGAAGATTTTATAATCACTGGCTATGATATTGAAGGTGAAGCAATGAATATAGCCAAATACAGGAATATAATTGATGTTGTTGCTGTAGATTATAAAGAAGCAGTTACTGATGCTGATTTGATAATAATAGCAACACCAATAAGTAAAATAATCGAGGTCGTAGAACATATTAAGGATTACCTTAAAAAAGGAGCGATTATTACAGATGTTGGCAGCGCTAAAGAGAAGATAGTTAAAAGAGTAAGTGAAATATTACCTGAAGAAGTATTTTTTATAGGCGGCCATCCAATGGCTGGCTCGGAAAATGAAGGTGTGCTCAGTGCCACTCCGGAATTATTTAGGAATACATTTTATATTCTAACTCCTACAGATACTACTATAACTGAACCTCTGGTTACATTACATTCTTTATTTACAAAAATTGGCGCAAAAGTGATTTCTATAAATCCTAAAGAACATGATGAAAATGTAGCGTTAATAAGTCACTTGCCACATATCCTTTCAACCAATCTGGTTGATATGATTGATGATAAACAAAAGAAGATGAAAAATTTATTTAAACTATGTGCTGGTGGTTTTAGGGATATGACCAGAATAGCTGCTGCAAATATAAAAATGTGGCTTGATATAAGCTTAGAAAATAAAGATGAGCTAATTAAATCAATAGATGACTATATAAAGTATCTGATAAAGTTTAAAAATAACTTGAAAAAAGAAAATTCAGAATCAATAAAAAAACATTACATAAAAGCCCAGAAGGCAAGAATTAATTTACCAAAATATATTGAGAAAGATATTTCCAAATTATATGAACTTAGAGTTGCAATACCTGATAGAGCAGGAGTTTTAAGTGAAATTACACTGGCCATAAGTTCTCACGGAATAAATATTGAAGATATATCTATTTTTCATTCAACAGAATTCAGTGATGGTGGAATCCTTAAAGTACTGATTCAAGGTGAAGATGCTAGTAAAATTACAAAAGAAGCAATTGAAAAAGCAGGATACGAAGTAAGTGTAAAAAAGGTATTAAGTGAATAAAAATGGAAATACATGGAGCAAGAAGCTTAAAAGGTGAAATAAAAATTCGCGGTGATAAGTCAATTTCACACAGAAGTGTAATCATATCCTCATTGATTAATAATAATGTAGTAATAGAGAATTTCTTATTTTGTCAGGACTGCATAAAAACTATAGATGTTTTAAATAAGTTAGGTGTAAAAATTGAAAAAATAGACGGAAATTTAATAGTATATGGTAAAGGTATTAAAAACTTCAGTGAGCCTGATGAAATACTGGATGTTGGAAATTCCGGGACTACAATCAGAATAATGAGTGGTTTACTATCCGCAACTAATTTTATGTCTGTATTGAGTGGTGATAGTTCTATAAACGACAGACCTATGAAAAGAATAATAGAACCACTATTAGAGATGGGTGCAAAAATTAATGGAAGAGAAAATAATTCAAGGGCTCCTATAGTAATATTTGGAAACCCCAATCTGAAAGGAAAAAAATTTAAGCTTAAAGTGCCAAGTGCCCAGGTTAAATCAAGTATCCTTATGGCAGCTCTTAACGCAGAAGGTACAACTGAGATAATTCAACCAGAAGTTTCGAGAGATCATACAGAGCGTATGCTCCAGTACTTTGGAGCAGATATTACTTACGATGGTAAATACACAAAATTAAAACCTGGCAAGGAATTAATTGCTAAAAATATTTATATACCCGGTGATATATCTTCAGCAGCTTTTTTTATTGTTGCAACTCTAATTTTAAAAGATTCACATACTGTTATGAGAGATATCGGTATGAACCCCACCAGAAGTTATTTTATAGAAATACTTAAAAAAATGGGTGGAAAGATTATTATTAAAAATCAAAGAATTATAAATAATGAACCGGTTGTAGATATTGAAACTTTTTCCAGTAATCTAAATTCTATAAAAATAGATAAAGATAAAATCCCCAGTATAATTGATGAGATACCAATACTGTGTGTAGCTGCAACTGTTGCAAAAGGTAAAACAGTGATAAGAGGAGCTGAAGAATTAAGATATAAAGAAAGTGACAGAATCAGGTCTATTGTAAGCCAGTTTAAAAAATTAAAGGTGAATATTGAGGAAAAAGAGGATGGAATGATAATAATAGGAGATGTGAATTTCAAGACGGGTGAAGGAATGGTAGATAGTTTCGGAGATCATAGAATTGCTATGTCTCTTTCTATACTGGCTTTGTTATCAATAGGAAAAGTAACTATTCTGGATTCCGAATGTATCAATACTTCATTTCCCGGTTTTAAATATAATCTAAAAAAAGTTTTAGTGCAATAACATAAAAGAGAATAGGCATAATATCGTAAAGACATATATGAGTACTGGTTAAAAGATGCTTGATAATATTATAACCATAGATGGTCCTGCTGGAAGCGGCAAGAGCACAGTTGCAAAAATTTTAGCTAGAGAATTGAATTTAAAATATATTGATACTGGAGCCATGTATAGAGCAATTACCCTTCTTGCTTTGCAGAATAATATAGATTGTAAAGATGAAGAATCTATATTAAAGCTGGCCAGAAATATAAATCTCCAGTTAGATAGTAATTCAGTAGATGAAAGTAAATATACCACAGTAAAAATAGATGGAAAAGATGTTACGGATGAGATTAGAAGCAGGGAAGTAGGATCTGCGGTTTCTATTGTTTCTAAATTATCTGGAGTGAGAAAATATTTAGTAAGTCTTCAAAAAAAATTTATCCAGGGAGGTAATGCTGTACTTGAAGGCAGGGATACTGGAAGTGTAGTTTGTCCGGATGCAGCACTAAAAATATATTTAACTGCAAGCTTAGATGAAAGAATAAAAAGAAGAGATTTGCAGATCAGCGGAAAAGGGCAATTTTTAGAAAGAAATATAATCAAAAAAGAAATTATAAGCAGAGATAGAATTGACAGCAGCAGAGAAGACAGCCCACTGGTTATACCGGAAAATGGAATTATAATTGATACATCCAAACTATCAATAAAAGGAGTTGTTGAAAAAATTAAGAAATTATATTTTAAAAAGGTAAATGTTAAAAACGAAACATAGTAAATCCTATTTTATTTTATTCAAGTTAATGCAGTTTATTTTAAGAGTTATTTTTAATCTTCTATACAGAGTAGAAAAAATAGATTTACACAAAGTACCCAGAAACGGTAAGTTTATAATATGCTCTAACCATATAAGCTACCTGGATCCGGTGGTGATAGGAGCGTATATTCCCAGATGTGTATATTTTATGGCGAAAAAAGAATTATATAATAATAAGTTTTTATCCTCTCTGGTAACTTTTTTAAATGCCTTTCCTGTTGAAAGACAGGCTTTTAATAGAAAAGCATTTTCTATTTCCTTTGAGGTCTTAAAAGATGGAAATGTCCTGGGTTTATTCCCGGAAGGTACAAGATCCACCGATGGAGTATTAAGAGGTGGTAAAAAGGGTACAGGATTTATAGCAGCAGCGAGCAATACCCCCATTCTACCTGTAGCAATAAGCGGTACAAATAAAATAATACAGAAACCTTATAGAAGAATATTTTTCCCCAGAGTTAAATTAATTGTTGGAGATATAATAGATATAAAAGATATTTTGAAAGAACATAGTAAAAAAGAAGCTATCAGTATAATAGTTGATAGAACAATGAAAGAGATAGGTAAAATATACGATAAAATAAAATAAAATAGAAAAATAAGATTTTTAATGCATATGGATATAAAAACAGTTAAATATTCAGGATACTGTTTTGGTGTAAAGAGGGCTCTAAAATTAGCAGAAGAGGTATTAAAAGAAAATCAGGGTAAAAAAACTAAGATCTTTACTCTTGGTTCTATTATTCATAATTCAGGGGTCACAAATAAGCTGGCAAAAAAAGGTTTAATTTCGGTTGAGAAATTAGAAAAAATAATACCTGGTAGTATATTTATTATAAGATCCCATGGAATGTCCCCGGTTTTAGTTAATGAAATTAAAAAAAAGAATGTTAAGATTATTGATGTTACCTGTCCTTTTGTAAAGAAAGCCCAGGGTAAAGCTGAAGACTTAAGCAAAAATGGATACTTTGTAGTGATTATTGGAAATAAAAATCACCCTGAGGTAATGGGAATAAAAGACCATGTATTAAATAAAAATTATGCAGTAATAGAAAATGAAGCAGATGCAGAAAAAATTTCCAGTAAGGAAAAAATAGGAGTTGTTGTCCAAACAACACAAACTATAGGAAAATTATGTCTGATTACCAGCAAATTACTGGAAAAGGCAAAAGAGTTGGTTGTATTTAATACCATCTGCAATACTACAAAAAAAAGACAAAATTCAACTAAAAAACTGGCAAATGGTGTTGATATAATGATAATAGTTGGTGGGAAAAACAGTGCAAATACAACACACCTGATGGAAATATCAAAAAAGTGCAATGCAGTAACGTACCACATTGAAAATTATAAGGAAATCAAACCGGAATGGTTCAATAATGTTAAAAAGGTTGGAATAAGCGGCGGTGCATCTACACCTGTGGAAGATATAATAGATGTAAAAGAAGCAATTGAAAAATTATAAATTATCAAAAAAAATAAAAACCTGTAATAATAATTGTATATTTTGTTTTGTAAAACAGCTTCCTGGAAACTTAAGATCTTCTCTATAACATTTTAATTAAATATAAGTGGGTAAATATGAAGGAAAATATTCCAAAAGTTGCTGTTGTTGGAAGACCAAATGTGGGAAAATCAACACTAATTAATAGAATATGCCAGAAAAATGAAGCAATAGTGCATAAGGAACCAATGATTACCAGAGATCGTAAATATTACAAGGCTGATTGGAATGGTAAAATTTTTTATCTGTTAGATACAGGTGGCATAGATTCAAAATCAAAACATAGGATGGATATGCAGGTGTTTTTACAGACCAAAAAAGCAATAGATGAGTCAGATATTATTATTTTTATGGTCGATCTAAAAGAACCCGTATCCCCGCTTGATGAAGAAATAGCAGTAATTCTGAGAAAAACAGATAAGGAAATAATTTTTACCGGAAATAAGTATGATGATAAAAAGGGTAATTTCTATATTGAAGATTTTTTAAAATTTGGTTTTGGGTATCCTATAAAAATATCTGCAGTGCATGGTATAAATACGGGAGATCTTTTGGATGAATTAGTTTCTAAATTTAAAGAAGATTCTATAGTTATAGGAGAATATGAAGAAAAGGTTGTTCCGGGCATATGTATTCTGGGTAAACCGAATGCTGGCAAATCAACATTATTCAATGCCATTATTAAAGATGAAAGATCAATAGTTGATGAGGTTGAGGGGACCACAAGAGATAGTATTGACAGCATAGTGAATATAAATAACAGAAATTATAAATTTATAGATACCGCCGGATTAAGAAGAAAAAAGGATAAAGGAGGAGAACTGGAATATTATAGCGAACTAAGGACAATAAGATCCATAGAAAATTCAGACATAAGTTTAGTACTTATTGATTGCAGTACAGAAATAACCATCCAGGATTTAAAAATTGTAGAGACGTGTATAGAAAAGGGTGTGAGTATTTGTGTCATTTTTAATAAAATTGATATGGTGGATGAAGATACTATCGGTAACATTGTAAGTATGTTTGAACAAAAGCTTAAATTTGCAAGTTATATACCGTTTCTAAAAGTAAGTGCATTAACTAAAAAGGGGATTGAAAATATTATAAAGATAATAGACAAGCTCCTTATAGAAAGAAGTAAAAAGATCCCTGATAGCAACCTTACTAATTTTTTTAAGGAGTTGGACCAGAAAGAGATTGGTATTTACTTTAAGGGTAAAAAATTTAAGATTAAATTTATAAGACAGATAAAAACATCACCGCCGGTTTTTTTAATTTTTTCAAATATGGATGCGAAAAGAAAAGTAAATTTAAGAAGATATATTGAAAATAATATAAGAGAAAAGTTTGGCTTTATGGGTACACCCATATATCTTAAATTTAAGTATTAAGTTAAAGAATAAAAATATTATGAGAAAAGAAATTATAATAACTATAATTGGCGCTGGAAGCTGGGGAACAACATTAGCGGTAATCCTTGCCAGAGAGGGCTACCATATAAATTTGTGGGCGCGGAGTGAAAGCACTTATGAAGAGATAAAAAATTTTAGAAAGAACATAAAATATACCGGTGATTTGGCCATTCCTGAAAATGTTACACCATTTATAAATTTAAAAGATGGTTTTGGTAATCCTGAAATTGTAATCTTTGCAGTACCTTCACATACTTTAAGGGAAGTAATTATTAAATTTTATAACGAACTTAGGGAAAACGTCAGACATATAAAATGTATATTAAATGTAGCTAAAGGATTGGAGACTGGAAGTAATCTCAGATTGTCACAAGTATTAGAACAATGCCTGCCTGAAAAGTTAATTTCTAAAATTTGTGTATTATCAGGCCCTAATATTGCTCTGGAAGTGGCAAATGATTTACCCAGTGTTTCAGTGGCAGCATCATATAATAAAGAAATATTAAAATATATCCAGCCTTTATTATCGACTGATAAATTCAGGATTTATACTAATAAGGATGTGATTGGAGTAGAGATTGGCGGCGCAGTTAAGAATATAATAGCAATTGCATCAGGAATTTCCGATGGCCTGGGGTACGGAGCTAATACCAAAGCTTCCCTTATAACCAGAGGTTTATATGAACTTACCAAATTTGGAATTAAATTGGGTGCAAATTCAATAACTTTTTCGGGAGTAGCAGGAATGGGTGATCTTATAGCAACTTGCATAAGTAAAAACAGCAGAAATAGAGGTGTTGGCGAAAGATTGGCCGGTGGTGAGAAAATAGATGAAATTATGGGAAGTATGTATATGATTGCAGAAGGTATAAAGACTACCGAAGCAGTATATGATATATCAAAAAAAATGAATATAGAAGTTCCAATTACAGAATGCGTATATGAAATTATATATAAAGATTTAAGTCCTTTAGCCTCGGTAAATAAACTTATGAAGAGAAAGTTTAAATCTGAGGTTTAAGATATTAATTAAATTGATAGCTTTACTAATCATTTGTATTATCTTAAAATAAAAAAGACGGGACGTGGCGCAGTTTGGCTAGCGCACCAGTATGGGGTACTGGGGGTCGGAGGTTCAAATCCTCTCGTCCCGACCAGGTATGTATTGGTAGAATGCCAGATACAGTAGAGGTAATTAGGGCAAACATGCCATTGGCGCATGTTTGTGGGATTTGAAAGGACGGACCAGAGCGATAGCGGCGGGAGTCCGCGGCTCTGCAGCGAACGTAGTGAGACGAAAGACCAAATCCTCTCGTCCCGACCAGGTATGTATTGGTAGAATGCCAGATACAGTAGAGGTAATTAGGGGAAACATGCCATTGGCGCATGTTTTCGGGATTTGAAAGGACGGACTGAGTCGAAGACAAGGGAGTCCGCGTTTACGTTAGCGAACGGAGTGAGACGAAAGAACAAATCCTCTCGTCCCGACCATATGTAATCTAAAATATGGATTATTTTTTAATAAAAAATTTTAATATTTGAGATTCATTGATCAGGTTAATAAGACGAAAAGAAAGAAATATAGTGACCAAAAAAATCAATGAATTAGTAGATTAGGAGAGGCCATGAAACTTAAATCAAATAATAATAAAACTGAATCTATTAAGGAAAAGAAAATTGAATTTGTTGAAGAGGTATCGAGTAATATATTGGAAGATATAAAAAAGATATCGGATGTAAGCAGTGGACTGGTAATTATAAAAGGTCCTAATATCGGGGATAAATTTTTAATAAATAAATCAAAATTTACCATTGGAAGAAACCCTGAATCAGATATATTTCTTGATGATGTAACGGTTTCCAGGAAACATGCGGTACTGAAGAAAGTTGGTAAAGATTTTAGAATAAAAGATTCAGGGAGCTTGAATGGAAGTTACATAAATGGTGAAATAGTTGAAAATGCTACATTGAAAGATGGCGATAGAATACAGATTGGCAAATATATATTCCTATTTTTCTGTCATAGAAAGAAGGATTAAATGAATAAAGAAATACCAGAAAAAAATTATCTTACCATAGGTAAGTTGGTAAAAAAATTAAAAAAAGTATACTCTGATTTAACTAATAGTAAACTAAGATTTTTAGAATCAGAAGGTCTCTTGTTACCTAAAAGGGCATTAAATAAGTATAGAATTTATTATAGGGAAGATATTGAAAAATTAAACTTTATATTGAAAATGCAAAAAGATTTTTACATGCCTTTAGAGGTTATAAAAAAGAAGTTGAGATCTAAGGACTTTAAAAAATTTATAAGCGAAGGTGAATCCATAGAAAATCTTCAGCTGAAATTAGGTGAAGAATTTAAGCCTGGATATGAGTCAAAATTATCCATAGATGATATCAGCAAGAAATTCAAATTATCGCAATCTTTTATAATAGATTTACAGGAAAATAAAATTATTGATTGTAGTGAAGAAAACGGTAAATATGTCGTCGGTACGGATGATATTGAAATTTTAAAGCTGGCAAGTGAGCTATCAAAATACGGTATACAGGTAAGACATTTGAAATTATTTGAAAATTTTGCCGGCCGGCATTCTTCATTTATCCAGCAAATCATCTTTCCACTGCTTATGTCCAGCAAAAAAGATTCTCATATTAAAGCTGCCAGAGTAGTAAATAAATTAGAAAGAATACTTCGTGACTTTCAAGAACTTTTAGTAAAAAAAGAAAATAGGAAGTTTCTGGAAAAATATAAATGATAAATACCAGTCCTTCAGTTTTGATTCATAAAAATTTAAAAGCATACCGTATATTTATATATTTATTAATTTTTCTCATATTATTTTCTGTTTTATTTTTTCTAAATCCTGACAAAGTTTATTGTGATTCAGATGATGCTCTTTACGATGATGAAATCGATATAGTTGCTGAGTCAGCAGTGATTGTTAACTATGAAACTGGAGATATTCTCTGGGAGAAAAATTCTTCCAAATTAATGTATCCAGCCAGTACTACCAAGATGTTTTCGTCAATTGTTGCTATAGAAAATATAGACAATTTTGAAGAAATCATTAAAATTTCTAAAAATGCTTCAGGAAGAAATCATTCTGCATTTAGATTTAGAACCGGTGATAAAATAAGTTTAATAGACCTGCTTAAAGCTGCGCTTATATATTCCATTAATAATGCACCTGTTGCATTAGCGGAATATGTATCCGGAAATGTAGAAGATTTTGTGAAATTGATGAATATCAAGGCAAAAGAAATAGATGCAGAAAATTCTTCTTTTCATAATACAAACGGACTGGACGATAAATTTCCAGATCATAAATCAACAGCTATAGATTTAGCTAAAATAGCCAGTTACTGCATGAAAAATGAATTATTCAGAGAAATTGTTAGTATGAGGGAAGCCACAATAAAAATAAATGACAAAGAAATTGAGATTACAAATACAAACAAGCTCCTGGATTATGATTATATAAAGGGTATAAAAACCGGTCTTACTAATAATGCCGGTTTCTGCGTGGTACTCTATTCGGAAAAAGAAAATTTAAAACTTATAACTGTAATTTTAAATGATAGCTCTCAGGATAATAGAGATAAAGATGCATTAAAACTATTGTCCTGGGCTTATGATAATTTAAAATATGTAAAAATTATAGATTCAGAGCAGCCGGCAGTAACTGTAAATACCGGTGAACAAACTGTATTAAATATAGATTTATATCCTGATACTGATTATATAAAACTTATAAATATAAATAGTGATGCGGTAGATAAAAAAAATAAGATAAATAATAATATAACTTTACCTGTTGAAAAAAATAAGATTCTGGGCTCAATGGATGTTTTTATAAATGATGAAAAATTAACAGAAATTAATTTAATTTCCAGAGAAAATATTGGAAGTTGCTACATTTATCAGGAATTATCTGATGCCGGGGAAATACAATCCAGAATCGTACTAATTTTTTTATTAGTATTTTACTTTTTAATATTTATATTTATAATAGTTAGAAATTTATTAACAAAGAAAATTGTATAATTCTAAGTGGAGGTATTTTAAATTGTTTTTTAAAAAGAATAAAACAGTTAATTTTTTGGTATTTGTGTTTTTAATTATGGCATTTGTTTTCACTGCATTCTTTGCCGGTTGTAAGAAAGAAGAAGCTACTGTAGAGGAGCCTATCGCAGTGGAACCTGAAGAAGTTGTAGAGGAAGAAGATGTGGAAAAAATCGCAGGAATTGAAATAACCGGAGATATAAATATCCTTAGTGGTCTTAATATCTCCGACACAGTAGGGAACAGCAGGCCAATAGCATTTATGGTAGATAATAATACGCCTGCCAGACCCCAATCGGGCTTAAATCTTGCTGATATAATTTTTGAAGTAGTAGAAGAAGGAGGAATTACAAGGTATTTAGCGGTTTATTCTTCTTATGATGCGAAAACTATTGGTCCTATGAGAAGTGCCAGAATATATAATGCCGAAATAGCAAGAAGCTTCGACCCGATATATGCTTTCTGGGGAACATATCCTGAAGGTTACGATATAATAAGAAATTTATATATGGATGTTTTAGATGGAAATAGTGACGTTATAGCATATGCTAAATCAGGCTGGAGAGACTACAGCAGAATTAATCCTGGAGAAGATACAGCGCATACTGCTTTTATGTCTACTCTGGGTATAAAAGAAGATGCTTTAGAATACGGATACTCACTTGAAGGAGGACAATCTCCTCTAAGATTTAAAATAGATGCAATTGATTCTGCAAAAGGGAATATCTTGGATATAGCCATTAATTTTTCTAATAAAGATAGCTTTAAAGTTGATTTTAAATATAATGCAAATGAAAATAACTACTCAAGATATCTGGCAGGTGCTCCCCATACTGATTATGAAACCGGTAAGCAAATTGCGGTAAATAACGTTATTGTTATGATTACAAGCATCGAAGGTCCTATAGATGCAAGTGGCCATATGGCTGTCAGAACAACCGGGACCAGTGATATAGGTAAAGCCTTTTTCTTTATGGATGGAAATGTGATAGAAGGAACATGGGAAAGAACATCTGTTTTTGATCCATTTAAATATAAAGATGATGATGGAAATATAGTATTACTCAACCGCGGTTCTACATGGGTGGCATTAATACAGGATACCAATAGGCTTACATATTAAAGATTTATATTAATTAGTTTATCTATATTTTGAGTGAACAAACTGAAAAAGAATTAATAAAAAACAATATTTTAGGAAAAGTATTATTTTCGAGTTCAGATATAAAAGATAGAATTTCCGAACTGGGAAAAGAAATTACACAGGACTATAAATATAAAAATCTGCTTCTGGTTAGTATTTTAAGAGGAGGAGTGATATTTCTATCCGACCTGATAAAGGAAATTGACCTTCCCTTAAGCATAGATTTCATGAGTATTTCTGCATATGGTATTAATGGTACATCTACAGGTGTGGTCAGGATCACTAAAGACCTTGATGAATCAATAGAAGGGAAGGACGTATTGATAGTAGAAGATATCATTGATACCGGGCTTACTATAAGTTATCTACTCAGGAACTTAAAATCAAGATTTCCCAATAGCCTTGAAATATGCACTCTGCTGGATAGGGATATAAGAAGAATTGCAGATATCAATATTAAATATATAGGCTTTAAAATTGGAGAGAAATATATAGTTGGCTATGGTCTGGATTATAAACAGAAATTTAGAAATCTGCAGTCAATATACGAATTAAAATTAGATACTGTAAAAAAAGATATCGAATTCTTAAAGAGCAACTCTAGCATATAACCCGATCCTACAACTCCCATGAACACGGAACTGCACTGCAAACTATATTTAAATTTTAAGAAATAAATAAAATAGGAAGCATCTATTATTCCGTGATAAATAAAATATGGTTCATCGATTTATCTTATTAAGTGTTATATAATTACCGGTAAAAATATTAAATTTTTCTAAAAGTGAAAAATAAAAAAAATTCTAATTTAATAAAAATGACGTTAGAAGGTGTAAGGATAGAACTACCTTCTCATAAACCAATCCTTCTTTTAAAAGAAGAAAATGGAAACAGGTATTTACCTATCTGGATTGGACCTTTCGAGGCTTCCGCTATAGCGCTTGAAATGTCTAATATAAAAACACCAAGACCTATGACTCATGACTTGATTATTAATATTATTAATAATTTAAAAATAAGTATTGATAACATCGAGATAACAGATATCAGGGATAATACATTTTATGCAATAATAAATATTAAAAATACAGATAGAAAAGTTGTTAGAGTTGATTCAAGACCTTCTGATGCTATAGCTACTGCTGTTAGAAGTAAATGTGACATTTATGTAGCGGAACATGTTTTAGAATCAGGCGGGTTGAGGATACAAACAATTGAAGAAGAAGTAAAAAAATTTAAAAACTTCCTGGATCATGTTGAACCTGAAGATTTTAAGGATAAATAAATACTCTTTTTTCCAAACAAGCTTTTTATTAAAAAAGATCTTTTAGTAATAATTAATAAATCATCGATGTAACCAATATCCTGCCGTACATATGCTTACCGTACCTATGTTTTTCTATTGACTTTAATAAGATTAAATCTTAAAATTACATTAGCGTAATTACAATGATGTAATTAAAATTATAACATGGTAAATATTTAGTTTAATATGAAAAGTGACATAATAAAAAAATTTTATATTTCTAAAGAAGTTTGTAAGATAATCGGGATTACCTACAAGCAGCTTGATTATTATGATAGGACTGATTTCATAAAGCCTTCTATAAATGGAGCGGGTGGTTATGGAACCAGAAGGATGTATAGTTTTAATGATTTAATGAAATTAAAGGTTATTAAAAAATTAATGGAAGCCGGAATAAGCTTACAAAAACTAAGAAAAACAAAAAGATATCTTGAACAGTATGCTGATAGCAATAACAGCAGTGATGACGAGTTTTTAAAAGTAACACTGATATCTGATGGGAATACTGTGTATGCTTGTAATTCTGATAAAGCAATAATAGATACATTGAAGAGCGGCCAGGGTGTTTTTGGAATCGCTCTGGGGAAAGTGTACTCTGATCTAAACGGGGATATAGAAAGATATTTAATTAAAAATAATAAAAAAGATGTAACTGCCGAAAAAGTTAAAGAAATTATAATATATGAATAATTGGAGGCTGATTTTAAAACTCTATGGTTAAAAATTTATTGGAAATAAGAGAAAATTTAAATAAGAATAATAGACTTGATAAAAAATTTAAAAATGCTGAGAATATAAAATTTGCACATAATAGTGAAAAAGAATTTTCTAAGATATTAGATTTCTATAGAATAAAATGGGAATATGAACCTAAAACTTTTACACTACGTTTTGATAGGGAAGGTAATCCTATTGTTAGCTTTACTCCTGATTTTTATCTGCCTGATTTAGATTTGTATATAGAACTCACAACTCTTAATCAGAAATTAGTTACAAAGAAAAATTATAAGATAAAAAAGTTAAAAGAATTGTATCCGGATATAAATATAAAATTATTTTATAAAAAAGATTATATTAGCTTATTATTTAAGTATTTAAATAAATAAAAACTTTCTTTTTTAGAAGTATAAAGTTCCTGAGTAATTTTCTTTATTTTATTTATAACTGCTAATATTTATTAATTATAAAATATCCTTATTATAAAAATGGCTGGTAACGGTAATTTAAAAGGTGATATAAGAAACCTATTCAGCAAGTATGGAACAATTAAGGGCAGACCAACCGTCTGGGGAGCTGTCAGAATAATACTGGTTAAGCCCGGAGTTCAGGCTTTAATTTTTTACAGGTTTTATCGTAAACTTTATAAATTAAAATTAAGGCTTTTAGCAGAGTTCTGCAGCAGATTAAACTTTTTCTTTAATGGATCAGAAATCGATCCTGGCGCTGAAATCGGTTCTGGATGTAGATTATGGCATCCTGCAGGTGTTGTTATCGGTAGGGGAGTAAAGATTGGAAATAATGTAAGTATCTTTTCTAATGTTACTCTAGGCGGTCTTGGTCATTCTATATTTCAACATGGTGAGCCAGGTTATCCTGAAATCGGAGATAATGTAATTCTATATACTAATGTTACCATATTAGGACCGGTAAAAATTGGAAACAATACTACTATTGGGGCGCACTCATTAATTTTAGAATCCTTTCCTGATAATTGTCTGGTAGCGGGGAGTCCGGGTAAAGTAATTAAATCATTTTAATAAATCATCTTAAAATAAGTATTATCTGTCTTTCCGCAAGTTAAAAACTCAGTTTTGTCGAATTAATTTGTGAGAATTACAGGGTTATTTACCCCAAAAATCATCCTCATCAATATCTAAAAGATCAAGTAATAACTTCTGGATAGAGGTTAGCTCATCTTTAAATTCTTTTATTACTTTACCATTTTTTAATATTTTATACGAAGAGATTCCATCAAAATTATAGAAAATCTTTGATGTTGTAGGATAAAATGACCTGCGGTACTCCGGATAAATAGGAAGAGACTTAATTGCCCTCTCTTTCATTGACATGCGTACTTTTCGCTCAATTATGCCCTGGACAATAAGTGCTACAAAAAATAAAAACATTATTGCCTCGACCCTTTGAATATTCTTAAAGAGGATAGGGGCAGCCTCATGAACACTTTTAAACTGATTAAAGCGCTTCTCAAGCTTGGGCTGATATTTGTATGAGACAAGGGCTTCTTTTGGGCCAATTGATTTGTCGGTAGAAAGAAGGGGAAATATACCGTCAGTTCTCTCTTCCCTTTTTAATCTTTTGGCATCTATTTCCCAATCAAGCGCGTAGGTAGTTTTAGCAACACTTCTGTATTCTGCAGAAGGTCCCGGCCTTCCCTTTCCGATTTTAACCCTTATCTTTTCTGTTCTTGTAGAAATATTTATTTTAAAAAAATCATTAAGGTTGTATTTATTTAAGATGGCCTCTATTTGTTCTCTTATCTTCTCTTCTGTCTTTAGATCTCTTTTATTAAGTTTTGTAGATAGCTCCATTAGGGCGCTGTCTGCTCTGCTGACTCTTTTTTGCCTTAAATGCTTATCAAGCCTTTTTTTCTGGCTTGATAAGTACCAGTATATTGTATAGCCATCATCAATTGTTTCATAATTGCCTAAAAACAGGCTAAAGTATTCATTATTGCAGTCACCTTCTGTCATTTTTCTTTTTAAGATTACCTTTCTTTGTATATTTGTACTAAGAAGCTCATCTTTAAAGGTCTTTGTCTCTTTGTATGTATTGGGCATAACGGTTATTACCCTGCCCCCGTTTGATACTATATGTGTAAGTTGCTTTGATGTGCAGACTTTAGAGTCTGCAACATAAATAAAATCACTTTTTCCTGCAATCTTTTTTACTATATTCCATGTCTCTATATGGGTGGTATCATCAGTTCTATTTCCTGCATATGTTTTGTAATGAACAGGTATAGCCCCATCTGATGATATAGTTAGGCTAAAGACAAGGTGCACAAGATCCGGCCTGTGGTCTTTATTGTTTCCCTTTGCCATCCTGAGACCATCTTTTGTTACCCCTGCAATCTTTCCATAAGCCTTTACTGTTGTAGAATCATTATGAACTCTTCCCATATCAAGGTTTATTTTTTTTATCATCGTAACTACAATATCAGTCATAAGTGTTGCCCTGTCTGCGGTGTAAAGCTTGTCAAGGGCCCTTCCGAATCTGTCATCATTAAAAGAGGATAGCTGCTGCTTATCAAGCCCGTGGCATTTAGGTTCAATGTCACTCATCCACTGGCTAAGCTCATATAGGGGCTGCCTTCCAAGGGTTATGTTCCAGATTAAAAACAAAAGTGCATCAACAGAAGGTACTGTTTCATTGCCATAAGAGTAAATGTATTTTGAAAATATAGATTCAAGACCCAGCATTTCAGAAACTGATTTAATAAGGGGTATACCCGATATATTAAATCTTTTTAATTTCTCACTATTATCCCTTGACATCTTAACTATATATTATATATTATATTGTTAAGATGTCAATATTAAAACAAATAAAAGCTATAGAGAAAAAAAGAGCTGCTGCTCTTAGTAAGATACTGTCAGCTAAGCTTATGGTACCGGGCTCATACGGCAGGGTATACTGCAGGTGTGGCAAGCCAAACTGCTGGTGCAGCAGTGGCAAGGGACATCCATACAGCCGTATTGTCTTTTCTGAGGGTGGAAGGTCAAAAACTAAATCAATTCATGAGGATAATGTTGGCTGGATAAAAAAAGTTACCAAAAATTACCGGGATTTTAAAGAAGGAGTCAAAAAGATAAAAGAATATGACAGTATCCTATTTGATCTTCTTGGTAAGTATTTAAAAGAAATAATTATGCAAACCCGAGATAAAAAAGAGTATAATTAAATCGGGTTTTTTTAATTTTTAACTTGCGGAAAGACAGTTTTAAAATATTTTTAATTTATTATACGTGGAGGATAAAATGAAAAAGAAGTTAAAACTCATTCTGACTATACTATTTATTTCAGTTTTTTTATTAACATTATCAATACCCAACCTGATTTT
>JADHVN010000041.1 GCA_016783995.1 Actinomycetota bacterium | reverse complement strand
AAACTTCTGCTAGACTACAATGGTCCTATGTCATGGGACAATGTTGGCGGTTTAGGAATGCTCTCACTTTTTACTTCTGAAAATAATCTGGATAAAAAAACATTAGAAAATATAAAGAATAGAATAGTGGAAAGCGCTGATTCGTATATAAGGCAGCTGAATCTGAAAAAATATGCCATGCCCATGGTTGATTATTACTGGGGATCTAACTCCCAGATTTTAAACAAAATGATAGTTATGGGCTATGCCTATGACATTACTGAAGATAAGATTTATCTTGATGCCATGCTAACCAGTATGGATTATATTTTGGGCAGGAATGCCCTCTGTAAAAGTTTATCTCAGGCTACAGTGAAAATCCACTTACCTATCCACATCATAGATGGTGGGGTAATGATCCTTCAATGGAGCTGCCTCCGACTCCTCCTGGAGTTATTGCTGGCGGTCCAAATCAGGATGCCAGTGATGAAGGCGTATCCTATTTTGTAGATAAAGTTGGTCCTGCAAAAAGATATGCAGATGTTGCGAAATCCTTCTCAACCAATGAAGTGGCAATCAACTGGAATGCTCCACTGGTCTGGGTTACTGCCTTTATGGATGAGAAAAATAATCCGGAAGCTGGAGTACATATAGTCCGTGCCGGAGTAGAGAAAAAGAATGTTGTTTTCTATGTTATAATTGTTCTTGCAGCTGCAGTTCCGTTACTGATTGTCGGGTTATTTGTAGGCTTGCTAGTGAGAAAGAGAAAGAGCACCGGCAAGAAAAAGTAAAAAAGAGTATTAAAAAACGTGAAACTGTAAATTTAAAATTAAGGGGCTATCCAAAAAGATAGCCCCTTTCCTTTTTATTAGAATATGTTAGGAAAAAATTGAAAGTGGAATGATTTGGAGTTCGAGATTTTTTATTTTTTAAATTGCCTGTTTATAACATATAATATATAAAAGAGTTACACGTAGATTAATAGATTTTAAACATTATTATAGTATTCAGGAATATAAAAAGGGGGTTCAGAATGGCTGAGAACAAGAAGGATAAAAGCCCGATAGAAAGCTTTGGTGATATGGTAAAAGAATTTGGGGAAGCAATCAGTAAAATTTTCAGCGATCCCGAACTGAAGAAAAAAGCAAAGGAATTTGCAAAAAGTGCTGAAGAATCTGCAAAGGCTTTTGGGAAAAGGTTTAAGGATGAAGGAGTAAAAGACAAATTTAAGGATTTTGGAAAAGCTGCCCGGAATTTTGGAGATAGTGTATCTGATTATTTTAAAGATGATAAAGAAAAAGAAGAGGATATTAACCAAAAAGAATTTGAATGGGAAAAAAAATTAGATGAAAAAATGAAAAAGTTCGGAGAAAAAACAGAAAAAGCAGGAAAGGAATTTGGCAGGAAGATAGAAGAAGTCGGGGATAAAGTAGATCATTACTTTAAGGGTACAAGAGGCGGGCGAATAACCGGCTACAGCTTTGCTATTATGTGGAGTGTTATATTCTTTGTATTTTTTAATTTTTACCAGTCATATATAGCTTACTATCATTATGACGGTATCTGGCATAGATACCCCCTCCTGACTGAAAGCTTCAGTCAATGGCTGCCTATTGTATCGGTAGCGCTGGTTGCATCTATGATCGGGAGTATCTTATTGATTATCTATGATGGTTATTTCTTCCGTCAGATTATCCGTATTGTTCTTAATTTGTTTGGACTGACAGCTATTATTTCGCTGCTCACTGTATTCCCGTTTGATTTTACAGTATTCCCGAGAGATTTAACCGGTATTCTCAATCCAATTGTCATTATAGTTCTAATATTAATTATTATTGGAATAGGAATAGAGACCATGGTGAGATTAATAAAATTAATTGTTAATGCAGCAGGGAGCCCTTAGAAGCAGAAGCTTTAAAGAAATAAAGCGGGAAGTTCTATATAAAGATTGAAAAAAGAATAAATCCAGTAAGTGGATTACTTATTCTGCCCCAAAAACTCTATACAAGAGCAGATATTTAGAGAAAAAATAATGAATAACAAGACCAGGGTCAGTGTCGTAAAATGTAAAAGCTACAACAAAATAAGTTTAAATGAAGCCGTCAGCAGATGTGTTAGCCTGTTAGGCGGTTTTAAAAAATTTATAAATCCCAAAAGTAAAATTGTAATAAAGCCAAACTTATTTTTAGCGGCTGCGCCCGAAAAGGCAGTAACTACTCATCCTTTATTTATAGAAGCTGTCATTGAAAATATTATTAGAAAAATATTTTTATTAAAAATATATTAAAAATAATTTTTATAATATGTATAATAGACATAGTATTTAAGAAAGTTTTTGTTTTAGACCACAGGAGGATTTTATGTGTAATAGCGGATCATCAGGAACCATAAAGGGTGTTTTTATAGGATTTACCCTGGGATTTGTAGTAGGGGCAGTTACAGCACTATTTTTGACTACTAAAACTGGCGAAGAGTTAAGGGCGGATATAAAAAGAATAACAAAAGATATAGGAAATAAAGTTGAAGAGAAAGCCAGTAGGATTAAGAACATAACCAGGGAAAAATATAATGAGATCGTAAATAGTGTTGTTTCAAATTACGAAAAGATAAAAGACCTTACCGAAAAAGAAATAGAATTCATAAAAAAAGTAATAGCTGAACAGAAAGACATATCAAAATAATTAAAATTTTCTGTGTTTAGATATTTATATTTAAGACCTTTGTCCCGTAATGAATTTATAGCCTTTATCACTACCGGTATAAGTGAAGGTTATCTGAGCTTTGTTTTAAATTATTTCTTTTAAAAATCTTTTTTTGTTTTTTATATTATTATTATATTAATATATATTAATATTGTGGTTGTATAATATATTATAATTTTATTATTGAAGATCATGTTTTGAACATTAAAAAATGTCTGATAAGACAGCTGTAATTGTCTATAACAAATCAGTATTTTTTGAAAGGATAATAAAATGGCAAGAGTTAAGGAAACATATCCAGTTCTGGGGATTACCTGTGCATCATGTGTGAGAAAAATAGAAACAGTACTTAACAAAACTAATGGAGTAACTGAAGCGACTGTTAATTTTGCTACAGAAAAGGTAACCATTGAATATGACAATGATAAGCTGAACCTGGATGAAATAAAGAAAATAATAAAAAGTATAGGTTACGAGCTTATTACTTAAATTAGTCCATCTTAGAACAGATAAGAAGAGGGTTATGGACCGGAAAAACAAACTTACTTTAGAAGAGAGAAAAGAGCTTATAGAAAAAAAGATTCAGAAAAAGCTTCTTCAAAAGTTAGCTGTAGGAGCTTTTCTCGCTATAATAATAATGCTGTCTTCTATGAACCTAATTCCCGGGCTTTCTTTACTTTCAATTAAAATCAGATATATCATTATTTTTATTTTAGCCTGTCCTGTTCAGATATGGGTGGGTTCTCAATTCTATAACGGACTGGTTGTGGTTTTCAAATATAGAACTGCAGATATGAATACCCTGGTTGCCGTAGGAACCTTATCTGCTTTTATTTACAGTACTTTTGTAACATTTTTTTCTGATTTTTTTATAAAATTTGGAATTGAGCCCCATATATACTTTGATACGGCAGCAGTGATTATTGTTTTGATACTTCTTGGAAGGTTTTTCGAAGCAAAGTCAAAAAGCAGGGCTTCAAGCGCAATTAAAAAGCTTTTAAAACTAAGAGCATTAAAAGCAACAGTAATCAGAGATGGAAAAGAAGAAGAGATTGATGTAGATGATGCAGCAGTAGGAGATATTATATTGGTTAAGCCCGGGGAAAAGATACCAGTAGATGGATCTATAATAGAAGGAGATTCAGCTGTAAATGAATCTATGGCTACAGGGGAGTCAATACCAGTTGATAAAAAACCTGGAGATGAAGTAATTGGGTCCACTATAAATTTAACAGGTTTTTTAAAATTTAGAGCAACCAGAGTTGGGAAGGATACATTTCTCAGTCAGATAATAAGATTGGTAGAGGAATCGCAAGCTTCGAAAGCTCCCATACAGAGACTTGTAGACAAAGTTGCCAGTTATTTTGTGCCTGCGGTTATCTTAATAGCTTTAGTCACTTTTACTGTGTGGCTTATATGGGGACCAAAACCTTCCATAACTTTTGCTCTGGTCAATTTTGTTTCAGTACTTATTATTGCCTGTCCCTGTGCTCTGGGACTTGCCACGCCTACAGCAATAATTGTTGGTACAGGCAGGGGTGCAGAAAATGGAATTTTAATAAAAGATGCCCAAAGCCTTGAACTTGCTCACAGATTAAATATCATTGTATTTGATAAAACTGGTACATTAACCAGGGGTGAACCGGAAGTAAGTGAGATAATTGTTAAAAAGGGCAGTTTAATAAACACATCTGAACAGTTGCTATATATAGCGGCAAGTTCAGAACTGTATTCTGAACACCCTCTTGGTAAGGCAATAGTAAAGAAAGCAAAGGATTCTGGTTTGAAATTAAAAGAGCCGCAAGAATTCATATCCATAGCCGGTAAGGGTATAAGAGCAAAAGTGGATGACAGAGAGATTCTTAAAGGAAACTTAAAATTGATGATGGAAAATAAGGTTCAGTTGGGCAATCTGGTGGAAGAAGAACAAAAGCTTTCAGAAATGGGACTTACCCCTGTATTTGTCTCAGTTGATAATAAACCTGCAGGTATTATAGCTTTTTCTGATGCTCTAAAAAACAATGCTAAGGATGTTGTCTTGAGATTAAAAAAATTAGGACTGGAAGTGGCAATGCTTACCGGTGATAATAGAAACACGGCTCTGGCTATTGGCAGGAGAGCAGGGATTGGTAAAGTAATTTCGGAAGTATTACCCGGAGAAAAAGCAGAGGAAATTAAAAAACTTCAGAAAGAGGGGAAAATCGTTGCTATGGTCGGAGATGGTATAAATGATGCACCTGCATTGGCGCAGTCAGATATAGGTATTGCAATTGGAACTGGAACCGATGTTGCTATGGAATCGAGTCAGATTACATTAATTAAGGGAGACTTATATGGAGTCCTCAAGGCAATAATACTTTCGAGAAATACTGTAAGAATTATAAAGCAGAATCTATTCTGGGCATTTTTTTATAATATAATATTGATCCCGGTTGCTGCAGGAGTACTTTATCCGTTTTTTGGAATACTTGTAAGTCCGATATTTGCTGCAGGAGCTATGGCTTTTAGCAGTATTTCTGTGATCAGCAATTCATTAAGACTCAGAATATTATCATTAAAATAGATAATTGGGATCTATGATAAATAAAGAAAAAAAAATTGTAATAATTGGAGCTATTTCTGCGGGCACTTCTACAGCAGCTAAAATTAGAAGAAAAAGTGAGAATGCAGAAATCGTTATATATCTGACATTAGAAATTTCTTAGCCTGTATGTGGGAACCTTCACAAATTGTAAAACTACAAGTCCACCTATAAGAAAAAACAAAGTGCTTAGCAGAGCTATTCTCTGGCTTTTGGTAATAAAGGATATTACACCAAATGCAGTAGGGCCTATAATCGCGGATACCTTGCCGCTTATGGAATAAAAGCCGAAAAATTCAGCCTCACTATCCCGGGGTATGAGAAAAGTCATAAGACTTCTACTTGCTATCAGAGTCGATCCTGTAGAGATAGCAGCTAATATCCAGCATATATAAAACACTGCTCTTATATTAATAAAAGCGGTTATCAGAAGTATTATTATAATCCACATAATTAAAGTTATAGTAATGGTTACTTTTGGACCTATCTTATCGGTTAGCCAGCCAAAGAAAAAAGAGCTTATAATAGTGGGTATATGTCCTAATATAAAAAGAATGGTTATTTCGAGCAACCCAAACCCCAGAGTATTTTTAGCGTATATAGCCGCATAAAGAGCCAGAATAGAGAAAGCATTACAAAAAAGAAAATATGAAATTAAGAATTTTGTAAGATTCATACGCTTTTTTATATTCTTTAAAGTATTTGCCAGTTTTTTAAATCCATACGAAATATAAGAGGTACTGATTTTTACGGGTTTAACAGCCGGTGAATCCTTAAGTAGTATAAAAGATGGTAGTGAAAATATTAAAAAGAAGATACAGGTAATAAGAAAGGTAATTCTAATATTTGATAAATTTGACGGTACCAACCCTCCCCTTACGAAAGGATAGATTAAGATTAAAATTAAAAGACCTCCCAGATAACCTGCTGAAAAGCCGAAACCGGATATAATCCCGGTATTTTTTTTTGACGATAGCTGGGGTAAAAATGAATTATAAAACTCCATTGAAGTCTGATAAAAAACATTGCAAATAATAAATAAAATTACAGCCAGGGTGACCATTCCTTCTTTTAAGAAGAATAGAAGAAAGCTGAAAAAAATACAGGCCAGGGTAAGAAAAGTCAAAAATTTATTCTTGGATCTTGAGGTATCTGCAATTGCGCCAAATATAGGTGCCAGGAAGGATACGATTATCATAGAAACACCGCTGGCAATTCCCCACATCAAGTCTCCAAAATTTTGGGAATAAATTTCCGGGGATACTATTATACTGGTAAAATAAACCGGAAAAATTATGGTAATTATCACCACTGCAAATGAAGTATTGGCAAGGTCATATAGAGCCCATGATATAACAGGAGGCCTGAAAAGTGTCCTAATGTTGTCTTTAAGAGCATTCCTCATCATATAAATAATTGTTTGAAGTATTTAAAATTCAAACTTATTATCTTAAAAAAGTCATAATTTTGCTATGAAAATTAAAAAGTAGTCTTTGATATGTTTTTAGATAATTGATTTACAGGAAGATGAGCCTGAATAGAGCTTGTATGAATAGTTGCAAATAAATTGCCCGGGTAATATCATTATCATTATATTAAGAATTAATTTAAAAAATTAGGGAAATCAATGAAGGTCTCAAATTTAACTTGGAAGATTGGCGGGGAAGCTGGTTTTGGAATATTATCCACTGGAAAAATTTTTTCAAAGATCTTTGCCAAAAAGGGATATTTTGTTATTGATAACAACGAATATCCTTCCCTGATAAGAGGCGGGCATAATACTTATACCATCCGGATAAGCTCTAATGAAATTTTCTCCACCAATAAGGATATAAATATTTTGGTCGCGTTGAATGAAGAGACTATCAGACTTCATCAGGAAGAAGTAACATATGGAGGATATATTGTTTATGATGAAAATGATTGCAATATCGGAGATTTTAAAAAGGCGAGGAAAGATATTAATTATGTTATGGTACCTTTTTCTAAAATAATTTCAGAATTAGGAGCTCCTAAAGTTATGGTAAATAATGTTTCATTGGGAGTATCAGTTGCTCTAATTAATTATGACCTGGAAATACTTAAAAATGTAATAAAAGATATCTTTGGCAGGAAAGGGTCTGAAATTGTTAATTTGAATATTAAATCATCTGAATTAGGGTATAAATATATAAAAGAAAAATTAAAAATAAATGTTTATGAACTGGAAATAGTAAAGCCGGTAAGTAAAATGCTGGTAACAGGCAATGATGCGGCTTTTTTAGGAGCGGTAAGATCTGGTTGTAAATTTTATGCCGCTTATCCTATGACCCCTTCTTCTTCAATACTTCATCTGTTTGCTTCTATAGAAGACGATTATAATATTGTGACCAAACACGCAGAGGATGAAATAGCAGTGATTAATATGGCAATTGGCGCCTCTTTTGCGGGTGCAAGGGTAATGGTTGCTACATCGGGTGGCGGCTTTTCTCTTATGAATGAAGGAATAAGCAGTGCTGCCATGACTGAAACTCCTATTGTTATTGTATTATGCCAGAGGCCTGCTCCTGCTACTGGTCTGCCTACGTGGACAGAACAGGGAGATATGTTATTTGCGGTTCATTCGTCTCATGGCGAATTTTTAAGGGTAGTAATAGCACCTGGTGATCCTGAAGAATGTTTTTACCTTACGGGTGAGGCATTTAATCTTGCTGACAAATATCAAATTCCGGTAATTATAATGCTGGATAAATATTTATCAGAAAGCCATTTTTCGTATGAAAAATTTGATTTTAAAAATATAACAGTGGACAGGGGCAAATTGTTAAGTAAAAGCAAAGATATAGATGGAGGGTACAGGCGTTATTTTAATACTGACGATGGCATCTCTCCCAGAGTTGTAGCCGGAATAGAAGGTGGAATTCATATAGCTAACAGTGATGAACACGATGAAGATGGATATTCTGAAGAAAGTGCTCACAATAGGAAGATTATGGTAGATAAAAGGTTTAGAAAAATAAAGAAGTTGATTGAAGAAATTCCTCTTCCCAAAATTTATGGTCCTATAGATGCTGAAATTACTATCTGGAGTTGGGGTTCTTGTAAGGGTCCTATTCTTGAAGCTATGAATATATTGAATCAGAAGGAAAAAAAAGTAAATTTGATTCACTTTACATATTTGTATCCGTTTGACAGCGAATCTATTGAGGGAATTATTGGAGAAAGCAATAAAAATGTAGTAGTAGAGAATAACAAGACGGCACAACTGGCAAAAATTATAATGATGAATACTGGTTACAAGATAAAAAATAAAATATTAAAATATAGTGGAAGGCAGTTTCTACCTGAGGAAATTATTAGTGGCATTGAAAAAATAGAATAGAAGTTTAAATTATTTATATTAAATGAATATTACTCTGACAATAAATGGTGATGGACAAGACTAAAAGCAAATCTTCAAAAGAAAATTATAATTTAAAACCCGGTGATTTCAACACTGGAAGAAAACCCACATGGTGTCCTGGATGTGGAAATTACGGGATTTGGAATTCACTTAAGAAAACATTTGTAAAGCTTTATCTGATTCCACATGAAATCCTAATTGTCTATGGCATTGGCTGCTCGGGTAATGGTGCTAATTTTATAAAAACTTATGCGTTTCATGCTCTGCATGGAAGGGCGCTTCCTGTAGCTACAGGGGCGAAACTTGCAAATCATAAGTTGAATGTAATAATTATGGGCGGAGATGGCGATGGAGTCGGTATTGGTGGGAACCACTTTATACATACATGCAGAAGAAATATTAATATGACTTATCTATTGCATAATAATAAAGTTTACGGACTTACTACTGGCCAGACTGCTCCGACAAGCGATGAAGGTTTTAAAACCAAATCAACACCATCAGGAGTACTGGAGAAACCGGTCAACCCGGTTTTGCTGGCTCTGGCATCCGGAGCAACATATGTTGCAAGAGGTTTTTCAGGAGATACCGGTCATCTTTCAGAAGTAATAAGAAAGGCTATAAAGCATAAAGGCTTTTCTTTTATAGATATTCTGCAGCCGTGTGTGACATTCAACAAACAAAATACATATGACTTTTATAGAGAGAAGATATACAAGCTGGATGAACTTGAAAGTTATGATAAAAGTGACCTGAATGAAGCAATTAAAAGATCCATGGAAGAAGAAAAAATACCGGTAGGGATTTTTTATCAGGTGGAAAGACCATTATATGAGGATGGACTGAAGCAAATAGAGAGAAAACCGCTGGTAGATCATATTATAACAGATATAGACATTAACAGACTGCTGAATAATTATTATTAATGAATTACTGCTGCCTTGCTATACGAGAATTTGTATATGAATAACAGCAATCCGGATAAACATAGAGAATTTAAAATAGTTGCTATATATGGCAGTCCCAAAAAAACAGGTAATACAAGCTTATTATTGGATAGATTTCTCGAGGGTGTAGCAGCAGCTCGTAAATCGTCTGAAAAAGATATAAAAATTAAAAAGATTATAGTCAGGGATTTAAATATTTCTCCATGCAGGGAATGCTGTAATTGTTCAAGGACCGGAGAATGCGTAATAAAAGATGATATGCAGCAGGTATATAAAGAATTAATTGAAGCCGACTTTTTAGCTGTAGCATCTCCAGTTTTTTTTACTACTGTATCCGGATACCTTAAAGCTCTGATTGATAGATGCCAGAGATTTTGGTCACTAAAATACGAACACAAGAAAAAAATAATTACTAAAAAGAGAAAAGGTATCTTTATAAGTACTGCGGGCTCCGGTTCTAAAGATATTTTTAACTGTCCCAAAAAGGTAATCCGTTCTTTATTTGATGTATTATATGTTGATTATTTGTGTGATTTTGTGTTTAATAATGTGGATAGCCAGGGTGATATATTAAAAAATAAGAAAGCTATGGAGGATATATACAGATTTGGTAAAGAAAAAGCTTTTTAAATCAGGAGGTATATTGAAAAGAAATTTTTTAATGACTTTGACAGTATTTATAATTATAATAACCTTCTTCATTTTTACAGGATGCAAGTCGACATCTGGTGATTTCACACTAATGGATCTGGATGGAAATGAAATATCATTGTCTGATTTTAATGGAAAAATTTTAATATTAAACTTCTGGGCTACGTGGTGTCCCCCCTGTAGAGAGGAGATTCCCAACTTTGTTGAAGTATATAATGAATATGAGTCTAAAGATGTTCAATTTATAGGGGTATCAAATGAGGATATTTCCACTTTAAAAAGTTTTGTTGAGGATTATGACATAAGTTACCCTATTTTAATTGATGATGCAAATATTATGGGAAAGTGGGGGATAAGTGCAATTCCTACTACTTTCGTGTTTGATAAAAACGGACAGATTATTTTTAAGAATGTCGGCATGATGACCGGAGAACAACTTAAAAACATCATAGAAGATGAATTGTAATGTTAGAGATTGGTTTATTCTCTGCTTTTATTGCCGGACTGCTGACATTTATTTCTCCCTGTGTTTTACCTCTTATTCCGGTTTATATAAGCCTGATGTCCGATAGAGCAATTTATAAAAGCAGCAGCATAAGATTTTCTGAAAGACTTCATCTATTTTTAAATAGCATATTCTTTGTATTAGGATTTTCAATAGTCTTTATAATCCTGGGCTCAACTGCTACTGCTATCGGCCGGATGTTGAAAGACTACATTGGCATTATTACCAGAATTGGAGGAGTAATACTAATAATCTTTGGACTGCAGTATATGGGTCTTTTCAGGATTTCTTTTTTAAATATTGAAAAAAGGTTTAATATTCCTGCTAATTTAAAATCCGGTTATTTAGGGTCTTTTATTATAGGAGTAGTTTTTTCATTTGGATGGGTTCCCTGTGTAGGCATGATTTTATCAGCTATTTTACTTCTGGCCAGCCGGTTGGATACCCTACTTCAGGGGATTGTACTTCTTAGCATATTTTCACTTGGATTGGGTGTACCGTTTATACTTACAGGTATATTTATAAGTTTCTTTTCCAGTTTTTTTAAAAAAATAAACAAGCATCTTAATGTGGTGTCTATTATTTCAGGAATCTTTCTTATAGCTCTGGGAATTGTTTTTGTAACAGATTCAATGACTTCAGTTATAAGTTTTTTATCCAGGTATTTACCATTTTTAAATAAAATTAATTTTTAGATAAATTTTTACTTCAATTTGTGATAAAATCTTAAATATTTATAAACCTTACTTTAAACAGGTATTATTTTAATTTTAAGGAGGATGTTTTGTCTATAGACCCTATAGCTTTCAGTATATTTGGATTAGAGATAAGATGGTATGG
>JADHVN010000040.1 GCA_016783995.1 Actinomycetota bacterium | reverse complement strand
CAGCTAATAAAAGTTTGCACCTGGCCCGCCTTGCTGCGGTGAATTTCGGAAGTTTTGATGGTTATTCATGTTTTGTGCAGTTCATAATGTATTGATTTTTAATGTCGGCGGGCAGGTGAAACTAGTCGTTAGACGAAATCAATAACAAAATGAAAGTGAGGACATGGCTAATGTAAAAGATATTTTGAAAAAAAGAAAAGCCACAGGGATCGTTTGGAAAAGGGATTAGAATATTATCATCACAAGTTAGGATTAATAATTGCCTGGAAAACTGATAATGCAATTGGTTTATTGATGAATGATGGTTAATGAATATTCTGGGCTAGATATGCCGCTCCAAGTGCCCCGGTTATTTGTGGTTCATCCGGAATGTTTATTTTTATTCCTAAATTTTCTTCCAGTGCTTTGACTACACCCAGATTCTTAGCGACTCCTCCAGTCATACAGACCGGTTCATCAAGCCCCACTCTTCCAACCATCGAAGTTATTTTATCTGCAATAGAATAAATAAGGCCTTTTATAATTTTATTTTTATCTATACCCTGTCCGATTAGTGAGACTATTTCGGATTCGGCAAATACAGTACAGGTAGAGGTTATATCGACTTTATCATTGGTTTTAATAAAAATAGGAGCAAATTGATCAATATTTATTTCCATTGCTCTTGCCATAACTTCCAGAAATCTGCCAGTTCCTGCCGAACATTTATCATTCATCAGAAAGTCAATGGGCTTTCCATCTTTAAGTTTTATGACCTTACTGTCCTGACCCCCGATATCTATTACTGTTTTTAAATCCGGAAATAAAGATATGGCTCCACGGGCATGGCAGCTTATCTCGGTTATATTTTGATCCGCAAAAGGAATATTTATTCTACCGTAACCGGTGGCAACAGTAGCTTCAATCTCATTATCTTTAAGTCCAGCCTTCTTTAAAGAATCATCAAGGGCTTTTATAGCAGCATTTTTACCGTCAGAACCAGTGGGGGCGATTACATAAGATGCAATTTTATTATCTTTTTTACCTAGTATTACTACCTTGGTTGAAACTGATCCTACATCAATTCCACAAGTATACATCTTTTTCCTTTCTTCTATTTTTTTAAGAGTTTAAAATTTCTACAAATCCCTGCAATCTGGTTTTTACCTGTCCCTGTGAGGAATTATTTTGATCCACACAATCCCCGTCTAAAACCAGAGTGGGAATATTAAGCTTATTTAAGCTATCCTTGATAATTCTTGCCCCGCCATTGCTCTGTCTGCATCCCCAGTGAGAAAATAAAATGGCTCCGTCAACCTTATAATCCCTGGCAGCCTTAAGAATTACATTGATCCTGTTATCAATCCTGCCCGCTAGAAAATGGGAAAGCATCTTTTTAGCCAGGCTTTCAAAAGGTCTTTCAGGGTCAAGTTCAGGCCAGTAAATATAATTTATTTCTTCAAATACCACTCTGCAGTTCTCCCTTTCCAGTATATTAAATATTTCATTTTTATAGTAAGGTTTCAGGTGCAGCCACAGAATTCTTTTTAGTGATTTATTTTTACCTGATTTTTCTTTCTCCTCTTTATCTAAATATTTTTTTAATTCCTTATACATTTGATCATAAAGAATGACGGCTTCTCTGGTTCCTGCAAGACCGTGGAAAGGTAAAATAAAATTAAGACCATTATAATAAGGGGGGTAGTTTGTAAGAGTTTTTCTTAAGTTGTTAACTTTGATTGCCCATTTTCTAAATTCATTTGAGAGATTGATGACTTCTTTAAATTTAGAAGTGGCAAGTTTCATACCTGATTTGGAACTTATATCCATACAGATATTTTTTATCTGTCCGGTCAGATACAAGATAGACTCCTTTGAATATTCGTAAGGTACATCAATCAGATAGAAATTTTTTTCAATATTATATTTTACCGAGTGTATATAAAATGATTTTTGCGCGGCATCGCAGGCCAGATTGGTAGTGATGACAAAATCCGGCTTTGGAAATACATCAAGTTCCACTGCACCGGATGCACTTCTATGAAAGGTACACAGGTCCTGTGAGTACCAGTTTGAAGAGGCTTCTTTAAGTGTCTGGGTTGCCAGTCCCAAACCTGCTGTAAATCCAGCCATAACTTCCGGCAGGAACGGTGTGATTCCCAGCGCATGGAACATCTCATAGGGTAAAAAAAGAGATCCATAACCTATGGGGTGATTTTTGTCAGAATAAGCATTTCTCAGGCTTTCTATGGTAAAAATGTTCAGGTATTTATCAGATAAAGAGGAAAACGTACTTCCATAAGCAAAAAGCACAGGCTTTTTTGCGATAATGTCCAGGAGCCTCCTGATATACTTTTGATTTAAATTTCTCTGTACCCCGGTTTTTAGTTTGTCTTTTATACCCATTTTAAATAATTATATTTATAGCATTTCCAGAAAAGCCTGCACCCTTGTTTTTAACTGGCCTTCTGAAAAATTATTATATTCTATCTCAAGATATAAAGCTGGAATTCCAAGGTCGTTTAATTTCTGCTTCAGCAGGGGAAAGGAATAGAGCATGGTATCACAGAATTTCAAGCTTATAAATATTACACCTTCTATATTATTTTTAATTATATTATTCTCAATTTCCTTTAATTTCAATCCAAGGTCGGCCATTCTCATACACTGGGGCTTATTTAAATATCTTTCAGCTGTCAAATTGAGAAAATCAGAATCATCACCCAGCTCTATCTGTTTTTCAAAATATCTACTTGAAATACAGAGGTCGTCAGAAGCCAGTTTGAGATTCATTGTAGATAGCATACCCCATAATTTTTCTTCGGTGATAAAGTTACCAATAATCATAATACCGGGGGTGTTTTTGTAATTTGGCTGCAGATTAGTCATATTTTCTGTATCGACTTCCCTGATGAATTTTATGTATCTTTCCAGATCATCTGTAAATATTTCGGGTGCCGAGATCATAGACAGCTCCATAACTTTAAAATAAGAAGATATGCTTATAAGCTCTGGTAATTTAGTAGAAATCTGGCTGTATTTTTTCAGGAGCTTTCTTTTCTTGTTGATAAGAATTATTGCATT
This sequence comes from Actinomycetota bacterium, assembly GCA_016783995.1. The sequence goes on along the minus strand of JADHVN010000040.1, from coordinate 8,561 downwards.
TTTTATTTCTTTGTTGCTTATTTTTTTACATTTTAAATTTTTAATGAATCTTTTCATATTATTTAAATTATTTGCAAAAAAATCTATAGAGCCTACTTCTCTCAAGTGGGGAACATCCAGCAGATAAGAAGGAGTATCTTTAAGATATTTATTTGCAGTATCAAAAAACCTCCTCATCCCATCGCAGGAGTTGGTGAATATTACTGCTTTAAAATTGTCAGCGCCGGAAAGTAAGCTCTCCCAGCTTGATTTAATATAAGGGCAGAAATTTATAGGAAAGTAACTTTCGGATTTAATTATTTTTTTCCTTCCGAAAATTCTTACAGGGATAAAACCTCCGGCAACAATAAGTTCTTCCGGAGTGTAGGTGCAGAACCAGCCAATCAGAGGTCTTTTATCCGTAGAGGATAGGGTATTTTTAAAAAAGGCTGAAATATCATTTATTTTATTTTTTAATATGTCAAGGTTATCTGTGTTTTTAATATCCTGTGTCATATTAATGCTGTTACTGTCTGTTGACTATGAGCTTTTTATGATAACTTCATTTCTGGTAAATTCCTCATAAATACCTACATGTCCCCAGAAATCTTCTACATAAAGCCCATCTACTTGCCCACTATCCTTGCCTTCGATAGTTATTTTTACCTTTTTTATTTCTTCAAACTCGGTAAGTGTATTTACAATAGAGAAAATGGCCAGAACTTCTGTAGTAGAGCTGTGAGGTATTTCTTCAAAATTTGTTATAATTTCTTTGCTGAAGTCTACGGTAGCGGTGCTGTCGGATATTTTTACTGAATTAACTTTAACATTGGAAGGAATAGTGGGGGAAAGCTGTTCGTTTTCAGGCCCTTTTATCAGTTCCTCTAATACACTTTTATACAGCTCTTTACTTACCGGGATTTCCCTTATTTCTTCTGTAAGGTAAAAATCGGTATCAGTAGATACTGCAAAATATAAAGATACCTTCCGGGTGCAGGAAGTCAGTGATATCATGAGAAATATGGCTAACATTGATATTATACTGATGATAAGAAACTTTTTTATATTTATTTTGTTTTTTTTCATTTTTATTCCTGAAAGTTGTTATTTTTTAATAAATTGATTTTATCTTTTATAATTCTATAGATTAGGCGACAAAAAAACAATATATAAATTCTGTAAACATAAAATATTACAAAATTTATCTCTCAGATGGTATCATTATCGTAATATTTACTATTACCAAGAAAAACGCCGCAGGAGCCCCTGCATTATATATGGGGATACAAGTCGGCTGACACGAAGTGGCAATCATTAGTGTTTATGAAAGATTATTTTTAAAATTTCACCGAGGTGGCGATATGAATGGCAAAAAAGCCTTACTTATAATAGACATGCTGAATGATTTTGTATTGGATGGAGCGCCGCTAAAAGTTCCTAAAATTGAAAGAATTATTGATCCCATAAAGAGAGAAATGGGAAAAGCCAGAAGTGAAGGTTACCCGGTAATATATCTGTGCGATAGTCACGATAAAGATGACAGGGAGTTTGAAATATTTCCTCCACACGCTATAAGAAATACAGAAGGATCAAAAATAATTGAAGAACTAAAACCACAGGGTAATGATATTATTGTAAGAAAGAGCTCATTCTCAGGTTTTTTTAATACAGATCTAGATGAGATATTAAAAAAATTATCGGTGAAGAAATTAATAGTTACCGGAGATGTTACAAATATATGTGTTTTTTATACCGTAGCTGATGCAGTGATGAGAGGTTACAGGGTTGATGTGGTAAAAGATGCTATAATTGGTTTAAATAAAAGAGACCACAGAGTTGCACTTGATCAGATGCGGAATGTGCTTAAGGTAAATATAATTTAAGGAGTATGTAATGTTCCATATAGCAAATGCTGACGATATAAAAAAAGGCAGATTGACAGATATATATTTTAAGAGAACAGAAGAAATATTAAAAGCTACTGGTAAAAATCCTGTAGTGAAAGCTGAAATATTTTTGAAAGGTTTTCCTGATGGCTATAGATGGGGAATTCTGGCGGGAATAGAAGAGACTATAAAGCTTCTTTCGGATATTGATAAAATATCAATAAGATGTATGCCTGAGGGAATGGTATTTAAGGATTTCCAGCCTGTTATGGTAATAGAGGGTAAGTATCTCGATTTTGGCATATATGAGACAGCTATTTTAGGGTTTTTGTGCCAGGCAAGCGGAATAGCCACAAAAGCAGCAAGATGCAAGCTGGCTGCCGGAGATAAATTAATTTATAGTTTCGGAGCCAGAAGAATGCATCCGGCGATAACTCCCATGGTCGAAAGAAGCGCCTTTATTGGCGGAGCTGACGGGGTCTCTACCACTCTTGGCGCAGAGCTTACCCACCAGGAACCGGTTGGAACCATACCTCATTCCCTGATTCTGATTATGGGTGATACTGTAGAGGCTACTAAGGCTTTTAATCAGGTAATTGAGCCAAAAATTAAAAGGATTTCTCTTATTGATACCTTTGGTGATGAGAAGTTTGAAGCCATAAGGGTTGCTGAAGGTTTGGGAGAAGCTTTATTTGGTATAAGGTTAGATACTCCTGCATCCAGAAGAGGAAATTTTAAAAAGATTTTGGAAGAAGTAAGATGGGAACTTGATATAAGGGGATTTGAGAATGTAAAGCTGGTTGTAAGCGGGGGACTGGATGAAGAAGATATTCTAAAGTTGAGAGATATAGTGGATGCCTTTGGAGTTGGCACAGCCATAAGCGGGGCAAAGGTACTGGATTTTTCACTGGACATTGTAGAGATTGAAGGAAAGAAAATATCAAAAAGAGGAAAAATGTCCGGGGCAAAGAAGGTAATAAGATGCCAGAATTGCTTCAGTGACAGGATTATCTTAGAGGATAAGAAGGTATCTGATTATAGATGTGTTGAGTGCAATAGCAATTATAAAGATATTTTTATAGATGCAGTAAAGGAAGGGGAAATACTATATGATTTCCCGCAGGCTTCTGATATAAGAAAAAATGCTATCGGTCAATTTGAATTCTTAGAACTTTAAAAAGGAAGAAGAGAAGGAATCTTATGGGCATAAAATTATTTTTAATCAGGCATGGTCAAACATTATGGAATAGGGAGGGAAGATATCAGGGAGAAATGGATATCGGACTGACCAGGGTAGGTTTCAAGCAGGCAAGGCTTGCTGCAAAGTACCTCTCAAAGGTAGATTTTTCAAATATATACAGTAGTCCGTTAAGGCGGGCTATAGATACAGCAAATATCATAAACAAAACCAAAAATTTAAAGATAATTGCCAGAGAAAATTTAAAAGAGATAAATTTTGGAAAATGGGAAGGAATGAAATTTGACGAGATAAACAGGATGTTTCATGACGATTATCAGAATTGGATTGGTGATCCATATAATAATTCCCCGACAGGTGGAGAAAGTTTTAAAAAGCTCGAGGGAAGGACTACAGTTGAAATTGATAAAATAGTAAATGAGAATGGAGATGGCAGCAGTGTTGCAGTAATAACTCATGGAGGAGTAATACTTTCTCTGCTGGTGCACTGGCTTCAAATCCCTCTATCCAGGTGGAAATCTATTATTCAAAGGCAGGGGGCAATAAATATTGCGGTGATTGACAGGGGGTTTCCGTATATTTCAGCAATAAATTATACTGGCCATCTGAAGCCCGTATATGATGATAGCGAGGATAAAGTTATAGAGATTTACAGCGGGCTCAGGAATAGAAATTAAATTAAGTCAGTCAAGTTTGACCATAAATTTTAAATAAGAGATTTTTATAGCTAATTTTAAATAATTATAAAAAAATCTATAAAACCATAAAGATGGTCATTTAATATTTAAAAAAAGAATCTAAGGAAGGTGCTAAAAAATGGAAAATAACACTGATAATTTGGAAGTAGCTACAGGTAATATATTTAAAAACTTTCTGGATAACTGGCTTAATATAGTAATAGTAATAGCGGTACTCCTGGTTGTGATATTATTGGTCAGAATTGTTGCGCTAAGAATGAGAAGACTGGTTGATAAGAAGATTAGCGATGAGAAAATGGTAATTAAGAAACGCACCTATACTTTTACCAGCGTCGTGTCTAATTTGATAATTGTGGTAGCTTCAGTGGCGGCTATATTAATAATAGCCGATCAGATCGGAATAAGTGTCACACCTCTGCTTGCCGGCGCCGGAGTAGCAGGTATCGTAATTGGTTTTGGTGCTCAAAGCCTTATAAAAGATTTAATAAACGGAACATTTATATTGCTCGAGCAGTGGTATCAGATAAATGATATAGTAACCATAGGAGATGCATCCGGAGTAGTTGAAAGGTTCAACCTGAGGACTACGGTATTAAGGGATCTTGAAGGGACTCTTCACTTTATACCCAATGGTGAGATAAATAGATTAAGTAACCGTACCCATACCTGGTCAAGGGCTCTGATAGAGGTTGGAGTTCATTATAAAGAAAATATAGATAGAGTGGTAGGGGTTCTGGAAGAAGTATTTGACGAGCTGGTAAATGATAAAAAGTATAAGGATTCCATTTTAGAAAGACCGGAAATATTGGGCGATGGCGGAGTAAACGAGCTCGGGGATTCAGCAGTTAAATTTACTATTATCTGCAAGGTAAAACCTGCACAGCAATGGACAATTTCAAGGCAGCTCAGAAAGAGGATAAAGGATAAATTTGACCAGGTAGGAATCGAAATTCCTTATCCCTGCACTAATGTATACATGAGAGACAAAAGCTAAAATAATATCTCTTGTATTTATAAATTTATTGGAATTTATTATTGATTAATGATTTCAAATGTTATAATATCCCTAATGGTAATAAAGGTGAAAAATTAAAAATATCTTTTTTATCTTAGTTATCTTTCTGTTCTACTATACCGGTAGAACCTAATTTACTAAAATTAGTCCATAGGAGGATTAAGAGATTGAGAAATTATGAATTAGTGGTTATTTTTGATCCATCCCTTGAAGAAGAAGCTGTTGACAAAGAATTGTCCAAAATTACCTCGTTACTCGAAAAAGAAAAATGTAAAGTTTCCGATATCGACAAATGGGGAGTTCGAAAGTTAGCCTATTCTATTAAAAAACAGGAAAATGGCTATTACATTATAGTTTATTTTAATGGTGAAAGTGGTGTTATTTCTGAACTGGATAGAATAAATAAAATCAATGACAAAATACTGCGTCATCTGGTTGTAAAAAGCGATGAATCTTAAATGATTATAAGTTAATCAAAAGAAAGTGGTCTGTTATGGCTTTTGGTGTTAACAATATAACTATTCTGGGAAATATAACCAGGGACCCTGAGCTTAGATTTACTCCAAATGGCACTGCAGTAGCAAGTTTTGGACTTGCGGTTAACAGAAATGTTCAGAATAAAAATTCTGGTGAATGGGAAACCCAGGTGGACTTCTTTAATGTTACTGCCTGGTATAAACTGGCAGAAAACTGCGCTGAAAGCTTAAGCAAAGGAGACAGAGTTCTGGTTTCGGGTAGGCTTTCACAGGATAGCTGGGAAAGTAAGGAAGGTCAGAAAAGATCGGCAGTAAAAATTATTGCCAATGTCATAGCGCCAAGTCTGGAATTTGCTTCTTGTAAGATTGAGAAAAATCCCAGAGCAGAAGAGGGTGTATCCGGTGGGAGTGTATCCGGTGAAGGCGCATCCGGCAAAGGCAGTATTGAAGAAGCTGACTTTAGTGATGAGGATATACCATTTTAGATTAAATGTTGTCAATTTAAATATAAAAGGAGAGACCTTAATTGGCCAGGAAAAATAAAAATAATAGAAATGACAGAAATCTAAGAGATAGAAATCTAAGAGATAGAAATCTAAGAGATAGAAATCTAAGAAGTGCAACTGGATCTATACTTAACTTGAGGCAGAGAAAAAGATTCTGTTATTTCTGTAAAGAGAATATTAGTAATATTGATTACAAGAATGTAAGTTTGCTTGAAAAATTTATTTCTGATAAGGGTAAGATAAGACCAAAAAGATCTACCGGAAATTGTGTGCAGCATCAAAGAAAAATAGCTATGGCTATCAAAAGATCAAGAGTTATCGCTCTTATACCTTATTTTAAAAGATAAATAGAATCTTACTAATTTAATATGTCCTTTGATAATTTAAAAAATATTAAAATTGAAAGATTAAATCTGGCATTACTTACCTTATTTACTTTTTTGTCTCTAGTTTTTACTATATTTGTTCCATTTCTTGGTATTGTAGGATTAGCATTGCTGCCTGTTCCAGCTACCCTGCTGATTCTTTGTGGCAGGATAAGGGATGGAACAATTTGTGCAGTTATAGCCTGTATTGTATTAATTCTTCTGGATTATATAATTGCACCGGTTGCTGTAATTTTAATAATTGCAGTTTCCTTTATTTACAGGAATTCAATTAGTAAAGATAAAAGTAAATTATTTACAGTAAGTGGTATCTTTTTAGTATTTTGCGGAGCAGCATTGCTATATATTATACTGGTGTCTGCTATAGGTAGGATTAATTTTGTAAGCGAGCTTTTTAGTAGCTATAATTCTTATATTGACGGTATGTCTGCTAATCAATTTATTTCAGGTTATGCTGGTTTACTGTCAGTTGATCAGTCCCAGTTTGACTTGATACTCAAGCAGACCCAGAATATTTTAAGATTTATTCCTTATATTGCTCCAGGGATTTTAATAGTCTCATTTGTTATTGTAAGTGTGATAAATTATGTAGCAACCTCTGCAGTGCTTAGAAGATATAATATTAATATAAAACCATTTTTATCTTTTAATGAATTGGATCTTCCCTGGTACTATTGCTGGGGAGCAATTTTAGGACTGGTATTGGTACTGGTACCTTCCACCGGTCAAAACTTTGATAAGCTGGTAGATATTATCGGATTCAATCTGATAATTATTTTTGGGTTGTTGTATCTGGTTCTTGGAATCTCAGTGCTATGGGGGATACTTGAAAGGTTTAAGGTTCCGTTTATCTGGAGAATAAGCATTTTTATAATACTGGGTTTGTTTTTTGGATTTGCTATATTAATCCTGCCATTTCTGGGATTAATTGATATATGGGTTAATTTTAGAAGATTAAAGAGAGGATAACGGGTTTATTCTTGAAGCAGAAGATAGGAGGGTGAGAACAGTTGTTAAATTTTAACCAAAAACTATCAAAACTAATCAAAAAAGATTTGATTTTTTAAAGAAACTGTATTATACCATAAGGAGTATGAAATGGAGATTAAAGAGTTGACTAAAGACTATGTAATAATTGGTAAAGAAACAATATGGTTTGATGAGCCATTTGATGAACTTCCCACAAAGGAAGATTTTGAGAAGTGGCTTAAAAATATAAGGAAAGTGTTGGAGAAATCTTTTGCTTCTAAGAATAAGTGATATAGAAACTAAATATAGAATAACCCATAATAGTCTCAAGGAATGGGAAAAGAAAGGGCTTTTAACATCGTATAAAACCCCTGGTGGTCATAGAAGATATTTAGAATCAGATATTCAAAAACTTTTGGAGATGAATAATGTTTTACCAAAGACTGCTTTTTATGCCAGAGTATCTACCAGAAAACAAGAGGAAAATTTAAATAGGCAGGTTGAAAGATTAAGACAATACTGCAAGGGGAAAGGATATAAAGAGACGATTGAATTTATTGAAATAGCCTCTGGATTAAATGATAAAAGACGGCAATTTCATAAAATGATAGATTCCGTGATTAGAAAAGAAATCAATTTGATTGTAGTTGAATATAAAGATAGGTTATCAAGATTTGGATTACGATTAATATATCATTTCTTTGAAGGATTAGGATGTAAGATTGAGGTTATTGAAGCAAAGAGTTCCAAAGATGAAAATAAAGAATTGGTTGATGATATGCTTGCTTTAATTACTTCTTTTTCAGCAAGACTTTACGGTAAGAGAGGTGGGAGAAAGAAATTAAAAGAGGAATTAGATATATGAGAAAAGTAATACACGGCGAAATATATAGTTCCAATTTTGATAATCTTAATAAATTAGTGTCAGATTGGTCTTCTGGTTATCGCTTTGCTTTTTGTAGATTTCAAAAAGACAACCTATCTTTTGATGAGTGCCGCAGTAAAACAAAAATAAAATACCCATCTTTAAACACCCGTCAAATAAGTGATGCTGTTATGCAGGCTCAGGGTTTATATAAAAGGATTAAAAACAAGAAAGTTGTTTTTGGCGGGAAGAAAAACCAAAATAAATTAGTTAAAAAAGAAATATCTAATCAGGAGTGGAAAAACAAAAGAGACAATCAGATTTATGCCAGAGGAGATATAACAAAGAAGGGTAATCCAAATATTAGATTATTAAATAAAAGTGGCAATTTTTATTTGAGAATAACTATAGGAAATAGAAAGTTTGAAGAGTATAAACTATTTGTTCCTGCTAAGTTCCAAAAGCAGGCGTTGTTTTTATCTGGTCTTGAAAAGCCTTATAATGTTCGCTTGTTAAAGAAGAATAAACAGTATTACAAAGTTGTTGTTGATTATGAAATTGAAAATCCAAACATAATAATTGA
>JADHVN010000039.1 GCA_016783995.1 Actinomycetota bacterium | reverse complement strand
AAGAGCATTGACAAAGCAAGAAAGTATTGATGAATTAGAAAAAAATAAAGGAAAGCAATTTGATATTGAGATATGTGATATTTTTATTAATGCTATAAAAGAAGATCAAACGGGATTTAAAGAAGAGGAGAAGATATGAAAAATAACTTCTTTTATATTTTAGCAATAGGGATACTAATATTTATTGCAGGGACAGGTTTGGGGTTGCTTTTTTTTTATTTTTTTAAAGAAGAGAGTGTTTTTATAATAAATAAATTTAAAATACTGCAAAATTTTTTTGGGATAAGCGAATATCAGGAAGGAATGTCATATTGGTATATTTTCGCAGTTATTCTTTTTGGGAATATAATTTCAACAATATGCTATATCGTCCTGGGCTATTTAAGAATTTTAATTCCAATAAGTTTTATTACAGGTTTTTTTATAGTTATTTTTCTAATGTCTGGAACTATAAGACATTCAATGGCGTTACCACTTGAGGTAATAATACTTTCTTCAGCTGAGTCTTTTTATAGAATTTTAGCCTTATCTACAGGGGAGCATATACAGAAAAACAAATTTAAAAATAAAGCAGCACCTGTTACTTCTTTTATTGTTATATTCTTGATATTTTTAGCGTCAGTATTTTATGAAATGCATCAGATATTTGGCTAATTTGATTGATTAACCTCTAATTTTTTTATTCTAATATAAGCCTGTTGTGTTATGATATCTAGCAAAATGATAGATATTTAATGCTATGTTTAAATAAAATTAATAAGTTAACTAGAAAGTTAATATTTGTAGGTGATTTTTTTGAAAAATGCAGTGCAATTTGGAGCTGGTAGTATTGGCAGGGGTTTTATGGGCCAGCTCTTTTGGGAAGTAGGATGCAGGACTACTTTTATCGAAGCAAGAAAAGAGCTTGTAAAACTTATAAATGAAGAAAAAAAGTATCCACTGAAGCTTCTTGATGCTTATGCTAAAAAAGAAATTGATTTGAGTATAGATAATATTGATAGCCTGGAAGCAGGTGATAGGGAAGGCATTGCTTCTGCATTATCAAAAGCTGATATTATTGGAACAGCAGTAGGTGTAGAGGTTTTACAATTAATAGCTCCCTCTATTGCAGAAGGTATTAAAAAACGTATGCAAATAAATCCAGAACCGATTGATATATATCTATGTGAAAATACTTTAAAAGCATACAATATTTTAAAGAAAGCAGTATTAGACAAATTAGATCCCAAAACAAGGATATGGGCTGAAGATAATGTGGGCTTTGTAGGTATGGTAGTTGCACGCATGGTTCCTCCTTCAAATGATCGTTTTGGAGAAAAAGATCCCTTGTTTGTAGCGGCAGATGCTTATCACAAATTGCCATTTGATAGGAAAAATGTAAAAGCAGAATTACCAAATATCAGTGGTATGAAGCCGGTAAAAAATTTTAAAGCAGAATTTGAAAGGAAACTTTTTACTCTTAATCTGGGACATGCTATTTTGGGCTATCTTGGATATTTAAAAAATTATACCTATGTGCATGAGCCTCTTGATGATAAATTTACTAAAAAGATATTTAATAATGTGCTTAGTGAAACTAGTAGAGCATTGATTAAAAAATATCCTGAGGATTTAGATGTCAGAGGACAGAGAGAAATGATAAAGGATGTAAATATACGTTTTAAAAATCCGATGCTAATGGATACAGTTTACAGGGTAGCAAGAGATTTGATTAGAAAACTAGGTCCTGAAGATAGATTAATCGGCAGCGCTAAGCTATGTTTAGAAAATGATGTTTTCCCTGATAACATTGCTTATGTATGTGGAGCAGCATTCAATTATGACTATGAAAAGGATGAAATTGCCCAGAAACTCAAGAAAATTATCGATAAAATTGGAATAGAAGAAGCTCTTGAAAAGATTTCGGAAATAGACAGTTCAAGTGACTTTGGTAAAAAGATAATTGAAAGTTATTATGATATAAAAAAAAGAAGAAAGGATTGGATAAGATGAAAGCGGCAGTATTTTATGGCCCTGGTGATATTAGGATAGAAGATAAACCTAAACCAGATATTGGTGATAATGATATATTGATAAAAATAGAAGCATGTGCAATTTGTGGAACTGATCTAAGAATTTTTCGAAGCGGCCATCGTGGAGTAAAGCCTCCTCAAATAATAGGGCATGAAAATGCAGGAATTGTATTTGAGATGGGTAAAAATGTTAAGAACTTTAAAGTAGGTGATAGAGTTACTATTGATCCAATAGTATCATGCGGATATTGCTACTATTGCTGGAAGGGTCTTACAAATTTATGTTCCACCTTTAAAGAAACTGCAGAAGCTTTTGGATATTATTATCCTGGTGGTTTTGCAGAATATATGGCAATACCAGCTAAAGTAATAAAAAGAGGGAATATTATTCCTATTCCAGAATCCATGTCCTTTGAGGAAGCGGCACTTGCAGAACCTATGGGTTGTGCATTAAACGGGGAACTTTTAGCTCAGGTAGGTGCTGGTGATACTGTTCTTATTGTAGGAGCAGGGCCTGTAGGTGTTATGCATGCAAACTTAGCTAAAATCCTGGGTGCAGCAAAAATAATCATATCAGAATTAGCAGATAACAGACTTAAGGTGGCAAAAGAGATGGAAGCTGCTGATTATTATATAAATCCAGCCAGAGAAGATTTGAGAAAATTTTTGTCTGACATAACCAATGGAGTTGGGCCAAATGTAATAATGATAGCAGCACCCTCAAGGAAGGCACAGGAAGAAGCAGTCGAATTAGCTGCAAATAGAGCGCATATATGCTTTTTTGGAGGACTTCCTAAAGGTGATAACATTGCTAAAATAGATAGCAATCTAGTTCATTACAAAGAAATATTTATACATGGTTCCTCAGGAGCTACCACAGAACATATTAAGATGTGTATTGATTTTATGAGCGGGAAGAGGATTAATGGGGAAAAGTTCATAAGCAAAATTATTGGTCTTGAAGATATATCAAGCATGATACAGGAAGTTGCTGAAGGAAAACATATGAGGGTTATAGTAAAGCCCTAGTCTAATTTTTATTTCTCTTTTAAAATCGTTTTATACTTAGACAGTGATTCTTTATATACTTTGGAATTAGGTTTCATAGCAAGTGCAATTTTAAAATGTCCTAATGCATTATTAAATTTTCCTTCTTTCAGCAAGCATAAACCTAATCCATAATGAGCATAATCATTAACAGCATCTATATCCAATGCTTTCCTGAACTCTTTTTTAGCAGAGCAGTAGAGGCTGCAATTATAATATGCCCTGGCAAGTTCTTCTCTTATAGAACCCTTTTGAGGCTGATGTTTTTTTGCCTGCTCAAGGAGCATTATGGCTTCCAAGGGTCTTCCCTTTTTTGCTAACTTTCTACCTTTTACAAATAAATTATATATATTCTTCATACAGGTAAAATTTTAAGTGTATAAACCCATTATTTCAAGATTAATTTGTTTAATAAAAGATTGGTTTAAGTGTGAGCCTTCTTAGATATGAAGATAGTTTTATATAAAACTTGACAAGAGTTCTAGGTACTATTAATGTTAGGCTTAACTAATAATTGATTCAATAGGTTTTAAGCAATAAATAAATTATAATAATATATAGAAAGTTTCATAGCATTGAAGATATATTAAAAATATGGATAAAAATAATAGAAAATCTGATATTTTAACAATAGTAAAGGAAGATATATTAAGAATACTAGGTGAAGAAGAGGGCATAGTTCCTGTAGATTCTATTAGGGATGAACTTAAAGTTTTAGATGATTATATATCTAATGCAGTGAAAAATCTAGAAAATGAAAATTTAATATTAGTTGAAGATAATTTCATTAAATTAACACAAAGTGGAGAGGTCAAAGCAAAGGAGATTTTAAAATACCATCTCATACTGGAAAATTATTTCAAAGAAACTAAAAGCAGTGCAGAAGCTCATGAAATCAGTCATATTCTTGAACATTATATTTCAAAAGAAGTGATTGATAACATAAAAAAACTAACCACACTGAAGGGTAAAGGTACGCCATTAATAGAATTTAATCAGAGAAGAGGGATGATAAGTGATATCTCAGTCGGCATAGGATTATTTGATAGAATAATCAGCATGGGAATATATCCTGGTGAGGAAATTACTGTAGTAAATAAGACGCAAAGCGGCGTGATTTTTAAGGTTAAAAATAAAAAATTTTTTTTCAACAAAGAAATTGCAAAAAAGATTCATGTAATAAAAGATGGAAAAAATAAAAGTACTTATTATTGGACAGCCTAATACAGGAAAATCTACATTACTAAATGCATTAATAGGCACAAAAGTTATAATATCTAATTATCCTGGGACCAGTGTAGAAATAACAAGTGGTAAAAAGATAGTGAGTGGTGTAGAAATTGAGTTTTCAGATACCCCTGGAATATATTCCATTTCTGATAGAAGTGAAGAGGAAAAAGTTACAGGGAATGCATTGTTTGAAGAAAAAGTAGATGCAGCAGTTGTAATTGCTGATGCTATGTCTATTGAAAGAAGCCTTTATATTATTCTACAGATAATGGAAGCAAGGATACCAACAATAGTAGCTGTAAATTTTGTAGAGGAAGCTGAGAAAAAGGGTATAAAGATAGATTTTAAAAGATTAGAGAAAATTCTCAGTATTCCAGTCTTACCTATAAATCCCTTAACTAAAAAAGGTATTAACAAGCTGACAGATAAAATATTAGCAAATAAAATTTCTACAGAGCAATACTTTGATATTAGATATGATGATCATATTGAAGATGTGATAAATGAAGTTTCTGCTCAGGTTAGGGGAGACCTACCGGTAAGATTTGTTTCTCTAAGGGTTTTAGAGGGAGATGAAGATTTTAAAAAATATCTAAAAAGAGGAAATATTGTAGAAAAAATAAAAGCAGGTTTAAAAAGTCACCCGGAAGTTTCAAATGATATATCTATAACAAGATATGGAACAGCTTCATTTATAGCAGAAGAAGTTGTAGAGATGGTTTCCCTGGAGAGTGAAAGAAGGTTGCAGAGCAGAATTGATAAAATCATATTGCATAAAATATTGGGCCCGACTGTTACTATTATTTTCCTAATTATGATTTTTGGAATACTTTTGTATCTTGGAAATTTTATTCAAGGTTTTCTTATGAATAGTTCAGGAATTTTACTTGGTAAATTGAGTGGAGTAAGTCAATCAATTATTTCTATAATATTAATAAGTGGTTTGGAGGGTCTTGTAGCTGGTATTTCTATTGCCTTGCCTTACGTGTTTTTATTTTATTTTATTTTTGGATTGCTGGAAGATGTTGGATTTCTACCAAGGTTTGTTATTAATGTAGAAAGATTTACAAAAAAGATAGGACTACCGGGAAAGGCATTTATTCCTTTAGCATTAGGGATGGGATGCACGGCACCTGCAACTACTGCTACAAGAGTTTTAGCAAACAAAAAGGAACAATTTCATACTGCTATTTTTTTTGGATTTGTACCATGCTCCAGTAGGATTGCTATAATAATGGGTATTGTTGGATTCTATGGAGGGGTAAAGCTAGCTTTATATGTTTTTGCTACTTTAATTATTGCTGGTTTAGTTCTGGCTGTAATAATAAAGAAATTTGCTCATACAAAAATCGAGCCTTTAATTCTAGAATTGCCAACTTACAGAAGACCAATATTAAAAAATGTATTTGCAAAGAGCTGGCTTAGAATGAAAGAGTTTGTTTATTTAGTAATACCACTGCTAGTAGCTGGTGGAATTGTTTATGGGATCTTAAATTTATTTAACATTAGTGAAATTATAGTAAGACCATTTTCTTTTATTACTACATGGCTAGGATTACCAAGTGTAACTATAATCCCTTTAGTATTTGGTTTCTTACAGAAGGATTTGACAGGAGCGATGCTCCTATCAGTTTTAGGAGATCAGATATCTCTGGCTCTTACCCCGCTGCAGTTATACACATTTGGTGTTGTGGGAACAATTGGAATTCCATGTATAATAGCTTTAGGAGTATTTATTAGGGAATTTGGATGGATTAGATCTCTTATTTTAACAATAGGATTAGCCTTTTATGGCACACTGTTAGCTGGACTTATAAGTAAGATAATATCAATATTTTAATTATTTTATTTATAAACAATTTCCTTGACATAATTTTACAGCATTGATATAGTTAGGCTATTCTAACATTTATAGATTATTAATAAGGAATTAAAATGAAAGCTTTAACACAAAGCCTAGAGGATTATTTAGAGGCAATATATGTAATAAATTTAGATAAAAAAGTGGTAAGAGTAAAAGAGGTAGCAGAATTTTTAGATGTTAAAACACCATCGGTTGTAGATGCAATATCTAAATTAACTGATAGGGGCTATGTTGTTCACGAAAAATATGGCTACTTAAATCTAACTAAAAAGGGTGCAAAAGCTGGCAGTGAAATAAATAAAAAGCATGAGGAGTTATATAAATTTTTTAGCCAGGTCCTTGGAGTGAGTGATAAGGTTTCTAAAAAAGATGCATGTGCAATTGAGCATTATATTAGCAAGGAAACACTTGATAATATGATAAAATTTATAAAATTTATTGATACGTGTCCAGAAGGCTATCCTTCATGGCTTAAGAGCTTTAGTTATTATGTAGAACATGGTAAAAGGCCAAAAAGTTGTCCAAAGAAAGAGACCTGAGATTATTTAGTATAAATCATACCCATTTGTAAATCATTAATAATCGGTGCACTTTTAACTTTAAATGACACTGATACTTTTAGAGCTTGGTATAAAAGTAATGATTAAAATCTTTATTATGCTTTACCAGCACAACCAAAGATATCCATAAGCCATTTTACTTTTTTATTTACTGCCTGCATGGATTCATGGTTTAGCCTTGTAAAGCTAATATAATCTCTTGTATTTAATAATCTTTTTACTTCTGCAGTAGCTTCAGTAATAAGCCCGGTATAATAATTTAGTTTTACAATTCCCCTTTTTATTATTTCTTTATAATCATTAACTGAAAGCCCGGTTGCTCCATGTATAACCAGGGGTACTTCAATTTCCCGGGCAAGTTCAGATATAAGTGTAAAATTTATCTTTGGCTTAGATTTAAAAAAACCATGAGAAGTACCGATTGATACTGCCAGGGAGTCAACTCCTGTATTCTTCACGAATTTTTTAGCTTCTTCTAGATCGGTGTAACTCTTCTCAATATCTTCCTGTTTACTTTTTGATTCCGTTTTACCCTCCAGTCCGCCCTCTCCTTCAATTGCGCCCACTTCTCCTTCTACTGTAACTCCATATTTATGAGCTATTTCTGTAATTTCTTTTGCTTTGTTTATATTTTTTTCAAGATCACCTGATCCGGATATCATAACTGAGGTAAGACCTGAATCAATGTATTCAATAATGCTTTCATAGTTTTGACCGTGATCCAGATGCAGTACTACCGGGACACTGGATTCTTCTGCCATATTTCTAATAGGCCAAATTAGTCTCTTGAAATTGAAATAGCTGTATTTTCTCTGCAAAGGTTCTGAGATCATTAAAATAACCGGTGATCTTCTTTCTTCTGCAGCATTGAGTACGGCCTCAGTAAAATCAAAATTAAACAGCACTGTTGCAAGAACTCCGTATTTTTCTTTCTGAGCCTTATATAAAACCTGATTTAAATTGCACAAGCCCATAATGAAAAAACCTTATAAAATATTAATCTCTCTTAAATACTCTTCTAATACAGGATCTGGACTTTCTTCAGCATATACCAATGCATATTCTATTTCTTTTTCTGCACACTTTTCCATTTCATCAATTACTTTTAAATTCAATATTTTTTCTCTTATTAGCTTTCTCTTGTAATTAATGACAGGATCTTTGGTTTTTTTATAATGGCTCAATTCTTTCTTATCTCTGTAAACCTGTGCATCCTGCAGATGATGACCATAAAATCTATAAGTTTTTGCTTCAATAAGAGTGGGACCTTTTCCTGCCCTGGCTCTTCTTACTGCATCTTTTACTGCTAAATAGATTTCTTCCACATTCATTCCATCTACAGTTATTCCAGGAATGTCATAGGCACAGGCTTTTTTAGCTACACTCTTTTCAGTCATTACATTTTTTATATCTGTTGAAACTGCATATAAGTTATTCTCGCAAATAAATATTATTGGAAGCCTCAAAATAGAAGACATATTCAGTGATTCATGGAACACCGCATTATTGACTGCACCTTCACCGAAAAAACAAATGACAGCTTTTTTACTCTTATCCATTTTACAGCTTAAGCCTACCCCTACAGATATTGGTATACCGCCTCCAACTATTCCGTTTGCTCCCAGTATTCCGGACTCTATATCTACAATATGCATAGATCCGCCTCTACCTCTGCAGCTTCCAGTCTCTTTTCCCAGGAGTTCCGACATCATCTTTTTAATATTTCCACCTTTTGCGATACAATGCCCATGGCCCCTGTGGGTTGAAAGAATATAGTCTTCTTTGTTCAAAGTCAGGCAGGAACCAGTTGCTACGGCTTCCTGTCCAATACAAGGGTGTAAATGCCCCCAAATCCTATTCTCCTGGTATAAATGGATAGTCTTTTTCTCAAATTTTCTGATTTTGATCATGGTATCCAGCATTTTGATTTTCAGTTTTCTATCCATGGGAATCTTATTAGCTTTCTTATTTTTATTGATTTTGCCGGAATTCTATTAGCTTTATTAATTGGTTAACTCCTTCCTTGACAAATTCCGGATCTGTCAGGTCAGAGTCAATTTCAATTATCTGGAAATTATCCGGAAGATTTTCTTTAATATAATCTGCAAATGCACTATTTGCATCAGGGTCAAAAAAGGCCATCCCTTTTTTTGAGTACAAGCTATATGCTCCTTTTGGAATCATAAATACTGCTCTATCCCTGGTATATTTTAACCTTTTTACTACTTCTTTAGCAGCTTCCAGCATTTCTTCTTTATTGCAGCGCACAGTAGTTATAAGGGAGCTATGTCTTATTTCCTCGCGGCCTTTCCATCTTTCAGGAAGCGCTTCTCCTTCCTTGATCCAGAATGCTAAAACTTCAATACCGCCAGGACAGATAACCTGAGGAATTCCCAATTTACCGGCAGCAGTTAATCTCTCAGGACCTCCATTATTTAAACCTTTGTAAATATTATTTGATATTTCGACCAGGGCATAATCAAAAACAGCTCCAATGATCCCATCGCGCATCATCTGTTCCATGGCTCTGCCGCCACTTCCAACTCCATGAAAAACAATAGTGTCATAACCGCATTTTTTTAATAATTCAATAGCTTTAACAGCGCCGGGTGTGGTTATTCCAACATTGCAAATACTAATTAATGGTTTTTCACTAATATTTATGCCAATTTTTGTATTGGCCATGCCGCTTACCGCTGCTGCAGCATTAGCCAGTATCTTTTTCAGGACTGGATTAAGACCCAATATATCTGAAACAGAAGGAATCATGACTATATCTTTTATATCAATGAATACCGAAACATCCGAGGAAGCCATGGTAGAGACCATTACCTTCGGGAAACCATAGGGCAAGGTCCTCATAACCTCAGTAGCCAGAGACGTACCCTGGGTTCCGCCCATGGAGATAATTCCATGGGCTTTATTATTGCTTTCTAATTCTTTTACTATTTTTATGGCACCCCCTGCCATTACCGGAGCAGCTCTTTCCCTGGTTGGATTTTTTAACAGGTCTGAAAGCGGAATGCCTCCCTTTATAGCGACTTCTTCACGGGTTATATCAGCCTTTATAGTAGGTTTTCCCACTACACCTGAGTCGATTATAATAACCTTATCCCCTAAGCCTTCGATCTGGTTTTTAAGGAAATCTGCTTCTTCACCTTTTGTATCCAGGGTAGCAAGGAGAATAATTCTCTTATTCATGTCAACCCTCCCATATTAAATTATACAATCTATTGAAATATTATTTCAGTTCCAATCAAACCTTTTTGTGGTCAAAACTTATCTCTAGCGATAGTTATTGGTTCTATCCTCGATAGGAGCTTCTACAGGTGCTTCTATATTTGCTTTATATTTTAAAAATATCTGGAGATGTTTGCTGGTTAATTCACAAATCCTGGTACCAAAAAACACTATCTTTTTTTTATACATTGACCCTCAGAAGATGTTTTAAAACAAGAATTACTTAAAAATATCAGGCGTTGAGAAACATAATAAAAGTTATTAAATTAAATCTATAATAAAACCAAAAAATTGTCAAATTTGGTATGTTAGTGTCATACAAAATTATGGTATTGTCATTATTAAAAAAACATCTATAATTTTTTTTTATAAAATATTTTTACAAGAAACAGATATATTTTATTAAAAAAGGAGCAAAATATGCTAAAACCGGAAGATTTTTTTGAACTTGAGGGTAACCACCTAAAGGAACTTTTTAAAAATGCGGAGTTTGTATGGGATGGTCTTAAAAATATCAAAGAATATATAAAGGATAACATTACTCCAAATGTCTGTAATCTAAGAAAAAACTCTTCCATTTTAAGCAAAGACATGGTTATTTATAACGGTAAAGTATTGGAATCAGGATTTACTATTGATACCGCCAGCGGCACCGTTATAAAAGACGGGGTCGTGTTAAAAGGTGCCTCTATTATATATGCCGGAGTTTTTCTAATGGATGATGAAATATATATCGGTAAGGGCACGGTTGTAGAGTCCGGAGCATTGATAAAAGGCCCTGCTATAATCGGAGATGATACTGAAATACGGCAGGGAGCATATATGCGCGGCAATGTAATCGTGGGAAATAAATGTGTTGTCGGGCATACTACAGAGATGAAAACCGCAGTTATGCTCGGTGAGAGTAAAGCAGGACATTTTGCATACATAGGCGATAGTATCCTGGGTAAGGTAAACCTCGGCGCAGGGACAAAGCTTGCAAACTTAAAAATTTTTGATTCAAAAATAAGCTTAACTATTAACAGAAAGAAATATGAAACCGGACTGCGCAAGTTTGGCGCAATTTTTGCAGACGGCGTTGAAACCGGATGCAACAGTGTAACCATGCCTGGAAGCCTGCTTTCCAAAAATGTGCTTCTCTATCCCAATACGACCGCAAGGGGATACTACCCGCCAAACACAATTATTAAATTAAAGCATAACACTGAAATGGGAAAAAGGAGATAAAACATGAGAAAATTATTTGAAACAGATGGAGTAAGAGGAATAGCAAACGAATATCCGATGACTCCTGAAATGGCAATGCAAATAGGCCAGGCAGTATCATATATATTACAAAAAAAAGGACACCAGCCCAGAATTGTTATAGGTAAAGATACCCGGCTTTCAGGATATATGCTTGAAAGCGCGCTGGTTGCTGGTTTAACTTCAATGGGTGCTGGTGCAATAACTATAGGACCATTCCCGACCCCCGGCATTGCATTTATGACAACAAATCTGGACGCGGATGCGGGAATCGTTATTTCTGCTTCCCATAACCCGTTCGAAGACAATGGCATAAAGATATTTTCAAAAACAGGTTTTAAGCTGACAGATGAACAGGAGATTGATATTGAAGAACTTATATTTTCAAAAAAGATTTCTGACAAGCTTTCCGCACCCGCCGATCTTGGAAAAGC